>CABPCX010000043.1 GCA_902406135.1 uncultured Eubacteriales bacterium | reverse complement strand
CGGCCTTAAGCGCTTCGGTTTCGGTTTTAAGTGAATCTATTTCTCTTTTTCTTCCGAAAACACCTCCGTCCTTTTTGCCTGAGCTTCCTCCGGTTATGGCTCCTCCAGGCATAAAAGACTCTCCTTCAAGGGTAACAAGCCTATAGCTCTGTTTGTGTCTTGCGGCAAAGGATATGGCGTTATCCATTGTATCTATGACAAGTATCCTTCCAAGCAGGCTTTCTGCTATTCCCGAAAATTCCTTATCATATTTTACAAGGTCAACTGCCGCAGCTATAACTCCTTTCTCGGCAAGCAGAGCATCTTTCTCAGCGCCGAGGGTTCTTCCCTTAACCGTTGATACGGGTAAAAACGTTGCCCTTCCCAGTCTATGCTCTTTCAGATAGCTGACAGCCGTCTTAGCGTCATTTTCATTTTTTACGACTATGCTCTGCATTGAGCCGCCCAAGGCAGTTTCTATGGCCGTCTCATACTTTTCGTCGGTTTTAAAAAGCTGTGCCACAGCGCCTCTTACATCTTTAAAAGCTGGATTTCCATTATCTTTAAGCTGTAGAATGGCTTTAACGGACTTATAGTATCCATCGTGCTCCTTTTCCATATCACTGAGCACCTTAAGTCTGGATTCCTTTTCAGCCATCTTTCTGCTTTTCTCCTCAAGACCCGTTTCTATTACGGATATTATTTTGGAAAATCCGTCTTTCTTTCCTTCCAGCTTTCTTATTTCTTTCTCTGTTTCTTCTATTTCATCGCTGTTTTCTTCAAGACGCAGCTCAGCGGCATTTAATGCTATCCTGCGCTCTCTGAGTTTGTCCTTGAAAATTTCCTTTTCATCGGCCAGCTGTTTTTCTCTTTTAATAAACTGCTCTATTACAGCGTCGGTTCTCTCTAAGGAACCCTTTAAGTCAGCAGTAAGCTTTATACATTCTATCATTTCAGCCTTATAGCTTTCAGTCTTCTGCTCATACTCTGACTGTTCGCTGAGCATAACATTAAGAGCCTCCTCCTTTTCCGCTATGGCGGCTTTTATTGTCTCCATCTCGGTTTTTGCGGAATTTAAAGACTCTGTCAAAATCACAATATTCTCTTGGTTTTCTTTTGTTTTATCAATTCTTGAGTTTTTGTCCGTCTCAAGTCTTGAAAATGATTCTTTAAGATTTCTTATCTGTTCTTCGGTAAGAAGGCATATACCGTCGTTTTTTTCAATAAGACCGCTTATTTCAGCCAGCTTTCTATTAAGATTTTCAATCTCAAGGTCAAGCTGATTTGCAGCTTCTTTTATATCGGCTGATTCTTCGGTCAGCCTTTTAAGAAGGTCCTCGCCGTCGGCTATATTCGCTTCCGAATCTTCAAGAAGTTTATTCACTTCCTGAATGCCCTCTTCTATCTTTTGGCCGTTTATAACAAAAAGTCTTATGTCGGCTTCTTTCATCTGGCCGTAAAGTTCAAGATATTTTTTTGCCTTTTCGGCCTGTTTTTCAAGGGGGCCTATTTTGCTCTCTATCTCGCTTATTATGTCAGTAATTCTTACAAGATTCTGCTGCTCTTTTTCAAGATTGCTCTCTGCTTCGGCTCTCCTGTTTTTATATTTGACTATTCCTGCCGCTTCCTCAAAGAGCTGTCTCCTGTCTTCCGATTTATTGCTCAGTATCTCATCGATTCTGCCCTGGCCTATAATACTGTAACCGTCACGTCCTATTCCGGTATCCATAAAAAGCTCGTATATGTCCTTAAGACGGCATTCTGTACCGTTTATATAGTATCCGCTCTCTCCGGACCTATACACCCTTCTTGTAATGGTTATCTCGGAATATTCCACAGGTATCTTTTTATCGGTATTATCAATAGTCATGGATACCTCGGCAAATCCTACGGGTCTCCTGTTTGCTGTGCCGGCAAAGATTACGTCTTCCATCTTGCCGCCCCTGAGGCTTTTTGCCCTCTGCTCTCCCAATACCCATTTAACGGCATCGGATATGTTGCTCTTTCCGCTTCCGTTAGGACCGACAACGGCAGTTATTCCCTTATTAAATTCAAGCTTAACCTTTTCAGGAAAAGATTTAAAGCCGTGCAAGTCAAGCTCCTTTAAATACATCGGCGCACCTCATCAAAAAACTGTTTTTCCTCCGACAATACAATGCTTTGTACTGCCAAAAACCTTCTTTCCTTTAGCAGGCGTAAATTTTGCCTTAGAATAAAATTCCGAAGGTTCTATAACATATTCATTATCTATTTCCATTATTACAATATCTGCGTCCATTCCCGCCTTTATTTCGCCCTTATCCTTAAAGCGCAGTATTTCCGCAGGTTTTTTCGACATTTTTTCAGCAAGCTGTAATTCGCTTATTTTTCCCGTTTTGACAAGGGCCGTATAGCTCAAAGAAAAAGCTGTCTCAAAGGCTGAAATGCCGTAGGCTGCCCTGTCAAACTCTCTCTGCTTGTACTCTATTCTTGTGGGCATATGTCCCGATGCTATGGCGTCTATGGTACCGTCGCATATACCCTCTATTATTGCCTTTGTGTCCTTTTCTGTCCTGAGGGGAGGAATTACCTTTGCGTATGTGTTATACTGCATTGCTGCCTCTTCCGTAAGAGTAAAATAGTGGGGGCATGTTTCACACGTCACATTGACGCCCCTCTTTTTAGCATCTCTTATCTGCCTTACAGCTCCCTCAGTGCTTATGTGTGCAATATGCAGTCTGGCACCCGTTGCCTCGGCCAGCACTATATTTCTCGCTACTACGACGTCCTCAGCTTCCCTTGGCATACCGTTAAGGCCCAGTATAGTCGATACTCTTCCTTCATTCATAACGCCTATACCTGAAAGCGAGCGGTCCTCACAATGGGTTATTACGGGAACATCAAACATCTTTGAATATGTAAATATATTCCTCATAAGATTGGCATTTTCAACGGTTAAATCTCCGTCGGCAATGCCTACTGCCCCTGCCCTTATCATTTCTCCCATTTCAGAGGCCTTTTCTCCTTTACAGCCTATGGTCATACTTCCATAGGGGAATATATTAATATGGGAATACTCTCTGCTTTTCGTTATTATGTATTCAACTACGGTTTTGTTATCCACAGCCGGCTCAGTATCAGGTATACATACTATAGTTGTAAAGCCGCCCTTTGCCGCACTCATTGAGGCTGTCTCTATATCCTCAACACTTTCGTGTCCCGGGTCGCATATGGTACAGTGCATATCTATAAAACCGGGGTACACAAACATTCCGCAGGCGTCTATGATTTCCGTGTCTTCGCAGTTTATGTCATATCCTACTTCAACGATTTTATCATCTTCAATAAGTATGTCGGCGGGCCTGTCTATTTCAACCATATCCGATACTACAAATCCATTTTTAATCAAACGCTTCACGAAGTCCGCCCCCTATCTGTGACAGTATATAAAGCATTGCCATTCTTACGGCCACACTGTTTCCTATCTGGTCATTAACGATACACTGACGGCTGTTGACTATGCTGGTAGCTATCTCAACACCTCTTTGTATCTGTCCCGGATGCATAACTATGGCGTCTTTTTTAGCGTATTTGAGCATATTCTCATCTATAAGGAACATACTTCTGTATTCGTCAAGGGACGGTATGAGATTATCGTCTTTTACCTGAGTTGTTATCCTTGTGGAAAGAATAACATCAGCTCCGTCCACGGCTTCCTTAGGCTCGTAGCATACCTTTACGCCAAAGCTCTCAAGCTCCGGCGGTATAAGTGTAGACGGTCCTGTGACGCATACTTCAGCTCCAAGTTTAAGTAGTCCCCAAATGTTGCTCTTTGATACCCTGCTGTGGGTTATATCTCCTATTATGGCTACCTTGAGTCCCTCAAAGCCGCCTTTGCTTTCTTTTATTGTGAGAAGGTCAAGAAGAGACTGGCCGGGATTTTCATTGTATCCGTCTCCGGCGTTTATGACTGAGGCTTCCACACTGTCAGCCAAAAGCCTTGCCGCTCCTGACATAGGGTGCCTGAGGATAATAAAATCCGCTCCCATCTGGTCTATAAGCTGTCCCATATCCTGTAAGCGCTCTTTGTTTTCACTGGCGGACGTAGCCATCATATCAACAACATTGGCGCTGAGATGCTGGGCAGCCAGCTCATAAGAAAGTTTAGCTCTCGCACTGGAGTCATAAAAAAGTATGATTACCGATTTTCCCTGAAGATGCGGTACTTTCTTATTCTTCTGATTTATAACAAATTTCATGGTCTCGGCTGTCTTAAGAACATAATCCAGCTCCTCGGCAGTCAAATCACGCAGTCCCAAAAAATCTTTACGATTTAAAAACATTTCTCTGCCTCCTCAATCGTCTGCTTACAAAATGTTATATCTGCCTGCATTTATCAAGCAGTTTTACAAAATAATCCGGCAGCGGGGATTCAAACTCCATATATTCTCCCGTGGTGGGGTGTATGAACCCCAAAACCCTTGCATGAAGCACCTGCCCCTTAAGATTAAAGGGCTGTTTTTTAGGTCCGTATACACTGTCCCCCAGCAGAGGGTGTCCGATATAGGTCATATGCACTCTAATCTGGTGGGTCCTTCCCGTTTCAAGCTGTGCTTCTATATATGTAAATTTGCCAAGTCTGTCAATAACTCTGTAATGGGTAACCGCTCTTCTGCCTCCGCTTTGAACGACAGCCATCTTTTTTCTGTCCTGAGGATTTCTGCCCAGAGGCCTGTCCACAGTACCTTCGTCTTCCTTTATGTTATTGTAAACAATAGCGTTGTATTTTCTTGTTATTGTATGTTCCGCCAGCTGCAAAGCAAGGCTTCTATGGGCATTATTATTCTTTGCCGCCATAATAACCCCTGAAGTATCCATATCTATCCTATGGACGATACCCGGACGCAGAACACCGTTTATTCCCGAAAGGCTGTCTCCGCAGTGATAAAGCAGAGCATTTACCATGGTGTCCGTATAATGTCCCGGCGCCGGATGTACCACCATTCCCTGGGGCTTATTTATAACGATGACATCATCGTCTTCATATAAAATATCCAGCGGTATGTTCTGGGGAAGTATCTCCAAAGGCTCGATTTGAGGAACTATGAGCGTAACTACGTCGCCGTTTCTTAGCTTATAGTTTGCCTTTACCGCCTTGCCGTTTACAAGGACATTTCCCGAATCTATTATCTTTTTTATGCCGCTTCTGGAAAGCTCCTCATAGTTTTCTGCGGCAAATACATCTATTCTTTTTCCCAGGTCATCTGCCTCAGCGGCAAACGTAACCATATCATTTTCCTGCATCTTTTTCTTCCTTATCGTCTTTTATCACAAACAAAACAAGTACAGCCATAACTATTGTTCCGATTACAACGTAAATATCGGCCATATTGAATACAGGCCATTTTATAAACGTAAACTCAAAAAAGTCTACAACGTATCCTCTGAAAAGTCTGTCGGCAACGTTTCCTATGGCTCCCGCAAGTATGAGCATAAGAGACCATTTAAGCCACTTATATTCCTTTGTATTGGGCATTTTAAGCATTGCCGCAATTATTACGATACATATTACGGCCGCAATAACAAGCAGAAGCCATACTCTGCCGTTAAGTATTCCAAAGGCCGCACCTCTGTTTTCCACAAATGTAAAATCCATAAAACCGTCTATGAACGTAACACTGCCAAGAGGCTTAAGTTTTGTAAGCGCAATATATTTTGTCGCCTGGTCTATTATAAAAAGAATAACAGCCAGTATGATTGGTACTATCATATAATCAACCCTCTAAAACCGATGTTATGGCATTCATTACCTCATCCTTTGAAACGTCAGATGTTCTTATGGTGCTGCCTATACTGTCGGCTATAACAAATTTTAATTTATCCGAATTTACTTTTTTATCATGGAAAAGCTGTTCATAAACAGCGTCGGCTTCAAGACCTGATACTGATACGGGCAGGTCAAAAAACTTCTGAAGCTCTTTTATTTCCTCAGCCTTTTCGGCTGTAATATATCCTCTTTTTACCGATATATCCATTACCGCGGCCATTCCTATGGAAACACATTCCCCATGAAGAAGTTCAAACTCCTTAAGGCCTTCTACAGCGTGGCCTATGGTATGTCCGTAATTGAGTATTTCTCTTTCTCCTGTGTCGTGCTCGTCTCTTCCCACAACGCAGGCTTTCATATCACAGCATGAGCGTATTATATATTTAAGCATATCGGTGTCAAAGGCCTTTATTTTTTCCTTGTTTTCACACAGATAGTTATAAAAATCCTCAGACTGGATTATACCGTATTTAATTACCTCAGCCATACCAGCCGAAAACTCTCTTTTAGGCAGAGTATTGAGCGTAGATGTATTGATATACACAAATTTAGGCTGATAGAATGCTCCGACTACATTTTTAAAGCTGCCGTAGTCTACTCCTACCTTTCCGCCGACACTGCTGTCCACCTGTGCAAGCAGAGTTGTAGGTATCTGTATAAAATCAATTCCCCTCATAAAAGTCGCAGCGGCAAAGCCGGCCATATCACCGACTACTCCGCCTCCAAGTCCGGCAATAACACTTTTTCTGTCAAACTTGTTTTCAAGAAGGAAATCGTAAAATTCTCTTATGGTTTCAAGATTTTTGCTTTTTTCTCCGGCCTTAAAAGTACAGGCCTTTACTTCGGAAAATACCGTTCCAAGTACTTCGGAAACGGCTTTTAAATATAAAGGCGAAACATTACTGTCAGAGATGATACATAGTTTTCGGCCTTCATATCCGCATTTTAACGCAGCTTCCCTAAGTCCGCAAAAATCATCAGTAAAGTATATGGGATACAGAGATGTACCCGTTTCAACAACTATATTTTCCATAAAGACCCTCCTAAATATAGCTAGATATAGCTAAATATACCGGCCGACAGTTATAACAATACGACCCTTTTTAGTTGTACCGCCAATCTCCATAAGCACACCTCTGCCGCTTCCCTTAAGGGACAGCACATCGCCTTCCTTTATAGTATCGGAAACGCTTTTGACTGTACACCAGTTAACGGATGCTCTTTCGGCTCTTATGAGGTCCTGGGTCTCACTCCTGGATTTTCCGAAAACAGCGCCAAAAACCGTATCCGCCCTTAAAGACGATACGGTAACGTTTTTAACATCTATTCTCTTTTCCGGGAGTTTAACAAGGTTAAGGTCCGTTATCTTTGCCGAAACCTTTGTACGTCCTGCTTTTTCAAGATTAGCAGCTATGTATGAAGATATGGAGCTGTCGGCAAAGCAGTAGGCCTCGCCGTCATACACAAGAATATCTCCTATTTTTACCCTTTCTATTCCAAGCCCCAAAATTGACCCAAGGAAATCCCTATGGGAAAGAGCGGATGAAAACTTGGAATTATAAGTGATTTTTACGGCATCAACGGGAAAAAATATATCCTCGTCGTCCATATAATCAGGATAAAGAGCAAAAACGACTCTCTCTGCTTCTTCATATCCTCCAAAGGCCTTTACCTTAAGATCCCTTACGTTTGTGAGGAGCTCAAAGGCTTTTCCTCTCATGGACGGATCCAAAAAGTCCGTAAATGAAACAATATGTCTTTTTAAACTTAAATCAGCCTGATCCAAAACTTTTGCCAACAAAAGCTTTTCATCAGGCTGACAATAACTTTTTAACAAATCATGTTTATCCAAAACTTTCGTCCTTTCAAAACATATTTACTATATAAAGTAAAATTATTTGTATTATCTCAAGGATGAACAGTGCAATGACCGGAGAAAAATCCAGCATCATTCCTCCGCCAAGCGGAGACTTGTCCATCATTCTCTTAACGGGTCCCAAAACAGGTTCCGTAAGAGTATATATCAGCCTGCCCAGTGATGAATACGCTGAACCCGGTATCCAGGACATAAACACTCTGATAAAAATAAGTATCTCTAAAATTCTGAAAAACAGATTGATGGCGTCTGTAAGCAATACACTCATAGCGCACCTCCAGTAAAATTATTTACCCTGGCTTACCCATGGAAGAATAACACTTTTACTGAGTTTGGGCTCTTCTCTTGTATCGCTGGAAATGTCGAAATTTACAGGTGCAATTATAAAAATATTGCTTGATACACGCTGTATTGAGCCGTCAAGCGAATAACATGTACCGCTTAAAAAGTCCATTATTCTCTGAGCTACAGGATATTCCACCCTTTCAAGATTAACAACAACAGGTCTTTTAGCCTTTATGTTGTCACATATTCCCTGTGCATCTTCATAACACTCAGGCTTCATAATAACTACCTGCTGTGTATTCTGAGCACTCTTAAAATCAACAACCTGGGGCTGTGTCTGGCTTCTTCTTGAAGATCTTGCCGCAGAATAGTCAACGCTGTCTCTTGTTTCACGCTGGCTGACTTCCCTTCTTTCTCTTGTATGGGGGCGGTATTCTTCTACTTCTTCCTCTTCGTACTCATCATAATCGTCCTCATATTCATCGTCATAAGGTCCTGCTATAAAATCCTTAATTTTGTCTACAAATTTTGCCACAGCCATTTCCTCCTAATAATATGGTTTATTTATTTTTGGCTCTTATTTATTATAGTTTCTTTCGCCGAATATTCCGGTTCCCACTCTTATAATTGTGGCACCTTCTTCAACGGCCGTTATATAATCGCCGGTCATACCCATAGATAAAACATCCATGTTTATATTATTAATATTTTTAGCATTAATGTCAACCAATAATTTCTTCATATTCCTGAAATAAACCCTGTTTTCTTCTCCATTTTCGACAAAGGGCGCTACTGTCATAAGTCCCCTTACCCTTATGTTTTCAAGGGCTGAGAGGCTCTTTATGAACTCCTCCGCATCCTCCGGCATAATGCCAAATTTTGACTCTTCCTTTGCCATATTTATTTCAACCAGAATATCGGCGACAACACCATGCTTTTTAGCCTGCTTGTCTATTTCTTCAGCAAGCTTAAGACTTTCAACCGAATGTATCAGCTTAACCTTATCTATTATATATTTAACTTTGTTAGTCTGCAAGTGCCCAATTAAATGCCATTTAACTTCGGGTCCAATGGGCTCATATTTTTCCATGATTTCTTGGACTCTGTTTTCTCCCAGTTCATCAAGGCCCTCAGCCACAGCAGCCTTTATTTTAGGCACTTCCACTGTTTTTGAAACGGCAAGAAGAAGTATTTCCTTAGGGTCCCTTCCTGCACGTTTAGCAGCTTCATCAATATTTTTTCTTATATTTTTAATATTTTCTGCAATATATTCATACTCCGGCATAAAACCACTCCTTTCAGGCATAACCTATACCTCGCAAATATAATACATTAAGATATCAAAGCATCAATACAGCTCATCACCTTCGTTGATATCAGCAGCATTGACAACTATTTTATCATAAGCCTTCAGCGTTGACGATGAAGGATCAGCGATCGTATACTGGCTGTTCTGTCCAAGTACTTCTATTCCCGCAAACTCTGCATAGGCACCGTTTGCAGTAAGTACTCCTACCCGGGTAGAAACTTCGCTTATCTTATATTCAACCGCCGTTTCACCCGTACCGTTAAGGACAGTATCACCTATCTTAAGAGTTTCAAAGTCCTGCCTGATGTAAGCATACTCTTCATCGCTTGACTCAATCTCAACTTTAACAAGCTCATCTTTTCCGTCCACACGTTTTACAACGCTGCTTCCGCTGAGACTTTCCGATACACAGCCTATGGGTATCTTCAAAAATGTCTTTTCGATTATGGCCGTATTCGGTATCTTAAGTCCCTGATATGAACTGTCGGTTATATAAAACTCAAGCGTTCTTACACTCAGGAAATCCTGTATGTTTTTATTGGTCTTAAAAATAACGTAGGTTTT
>CABPCX010000042.1 GCA_902406135.1 uncultured Eubacteriales bacterium | reverse complement strand
AATAAGACGGCTTCTGACGTGGCCCAGCCATATCTTGTTATACTTAACAGTCTTCCCAAAACTGCCCTGGCCCCCATAATAATCGTCTGGCTTGGAAACAACACTAAATCCATTATGCTGATAGCCCTGCTTACGTCAGTAATAATAACCATTATGACGGTTCTTGGCGGATTTAACGAAACAGACAAAGATAAAATCAAGTTAGTAACCATATTCGGAGGAACAAAGCGCCAGATACTGACAAATGTCGTTGTGCCTTCAAATATACCCGTTATTTTTAATGCCCTTAAAATAAATGTGGGGCTTTCCTTTGTCGGTGTTATCGTCGGCGAATTTTTGGTCGGAAAAGCCGGACTCGGCTATCTGATAGTATATTCCTCACAGATATTCAAGCTTGATAATGTTATGATGAGCGTATGTATACTGGCTGTTATGGCAGCTGTTATGTATAAGATTGTGTCATTCATAGAAAATAAATATATAAAGTAACCCAAGATAACCACACTCCTGTGCGCTTTCGGGCGCGTAAAAAGGCAGCCTTTATGGCTGCCTTTTTTATGCTTTATTACAGGAAATTCTCAATCATCTTACAGCTTCTTCCTGTACTTACATACAGGGCATTTCTTGAAGGGTCATACTGCATCTTAGTCATTGTTCTATCCAATGCAACACTCTTAACCAATTTAAAAGTATTAATATCTATAACATTGATTGTCTTATTCCCATAGCAGTATAACAAGTAATTTTTATATAGCAGAGTGTCATGGCATCCTCCGCCATATTTTTCTTCAAACATATATGCAAAATTGTTAATATTGTTTTTGCTGATACTACAAAAATCCTTATTATTTCCTCTCGGTTTTATGTTTAACCTAGTATAATCTTCTGCACCCTGCATTATATACATATCATATTCAGGAGAATATAATATATCATTAACAAATACGTGTACATTATCTAGCTCGATTATATCTTGTGACAATAAGCTGCCGTCATAGCCTATGCATAATAGAGTAGATGGTATACTTTTTGAGACATATACAAATTCATAACATTTTTTATTAGGATTATCCCAGCCTTTTCCGTAAAAACATTTATTCTCTGCTTCAAATAAAAGACGGAAATCATCTGTTTGGGTATCTATTTCATAAACATAGCCATAAGTATACGCAATCAGTTTTTCCTCATCACAGGATAAAAATATTCCATTATCGGACTCTGCCAGTTTAAACAGTTTCTTTAATGAGTCCGCAGCAAAGTCGTAAACATATACGCATCCATTGCCTATGGATTTAAGATACAGCTTATTATATTTTCCACAATAAACAGCTTCGCTCATATAACCGACTTTCAACGTTTTCAGAACTTCTCCCGTGGCCATATCTACTATCTCAGTTCTATCTGAAAATCTGAGTACTGCCAAAGTATAATCCTTTATAAAGAAAAACTGCTCACTTCTTCTTTTTTTCAAATATTCACTGAATTTATCCATAATATCACCTATTTACAGTTCTATTCTTATAAAACTATAATATCGTATATTTTATTGTTTTTCAATTATTTGGTAAAATAAAAGCAGACTTCCATAAGGAAGTCCGCATCATTTACTTTATACTGTTGTTTACAGTACTCTCTTTGCACTTGCGTATGTCTTCATACTGTATGAATCATAAAGACTGCTTATTATAACGCCTGTAGTCTTTCCTGATGATGAATGGATATAGTATCCGTCATGCATATATATTCCGACATGGTCGATTGTTCCGTTTCCGTCATTATCAAAGAATACAAGGTCTCCTGCTGAAAGCTCGTCCTTATCAATAAACTCACCGTCAGCTGCTTCCATAGAAGCTGATGATCTATTAAGCTGGATTCCAAAGTTAGCATATACAGCATATACAAATCCTGAGCAGTCTACACCGCTGTCAAGGTCTGTTCCGCCCCATTCATAGGGTGTTCCAAGATATTCTTCAGCAAGTTCGATTATTTCCTTGCCAAGGCCTTCAACTTTATCCTTAGCACCTGTTCTAATTGTAATGTATTCCGCATTTACATAGCCTTCTGAACCGTCAGGCGCCTGAACAAGCACCCATTCTCCATCCTCTTCGATAACGTCTGCTGTTGAACCAAGGGGAAGGATATCGATAACTTCACCGTCAAGTGAAGGATCTTCTCTAAGGTTAAGTCCTGTTTCTGCAATGATAACCGCATATTTAGATACGTCTTCACTGCTTTCATCTTCAATGTTTTCAAGATCTTCAAGGTAGTCTCCTACAATATAATCTCCGAAAACATATCCCTTTTCGCCGTTAAATTCAGCGTAGTACCAGTTTCCTGATCTTGAATATACAGTTAATTCATCAAACTCTCCGAGAATCTCAATTACATCTGAAGAATCATCGGGTTCCTCGCGGAGTTTTATGTCATCATCTGTAACGTATGCATCAGTTTCAACTATATCAACGTAGTCACTATGTATGTATGCGCTGTTTAATGTATCATAAGAAACATTATACCAGTCACCGTCTTTGCTTAATACAGTAACGTAATTTCCTTCATTAAGCTTTCCAACAACCTTTGATGATGTTGTATTTGCCTCTCTTACATTTACCTGATTATCATTAAGTAAGCCTTTTGTGTAGGCAAACGCTGTAACCGATGCTCCCAGTGTCATTATACATCCGAGAAGCGCGGATCTTACAAGCAGTTTATTTATACTCATTTTTTATCCTCCAATAATTATTACAAATATGTTACGTTTTTATTATACAAAGGTTGCATAGCCTTGTCAACATTTTTATTCCTGTTTTCGCCGGTAAATTATATTGTATTCCGACTAAAAAAGCGGTTATAATTAAGTTAATAATTGTCACTTTCCATAATATTTTAACACAATTCAGAATATAGATAAATAAAAAAGCACATTATCATCATTTAATTTTTCGAATGTTTTGGAGGAAAATCATATGACCATACAAAAGCTGGAAGAACTTATAAAAGCAGGAGAAAGCGAAAAACTGGATTATAAACAGGAATTTTCTCTTGATACCGAGACAAAAAAGAAAGAATTTGTAAAGGATATAACAGCAATAGCAAATTCAAAGGGAGGAAGAGGCTATCTTATATTCGGGGTTGCAGATAAAACCAGAGAAGCTGTAGGCATAGGAGAAAAACACCCTTCGGAAGAAACCGTATTTCAGGTAATAAGCACAAGATGCGACCCTCCTGTACCCGTAAGATATGAGGAGGTAAATTATAAAGGCAAAAAAATTGTTGTTTTAACAATATTTAAAAGCAGCCAGCGTCCCCATCAGATACTCCAGACAGGAACATTTTATATAAGAAGAGGTTCAACAACGGATATCGCCCGCAGGTATGAAATAGCATCAATGCTCCAGGACAACGGTCTTGTCTGCTATGAGACTACACCAATACGCCAGGCATCCATAGATGATTTTGACTATGATATGCTGGATAAATATCTTTTCAGAAACTTTTCAGGCGATAATAAGTCAAATCTTTTAATTCTTGAAAGTATGGGATTTATAACCTACAATAATGATTCAAAGGAATACAATCCCACATCCGGCGGTATGCTTATTTTCGGCAAAAACCCTCAGAGATTTCTGCCGTCGACGGGCATAAGGGTAGAATTCAACGGAAAAACCACCCTCTTTGAAGGCAACATACCCACAATGTTAGACAATATAGAAAAGTTTATATCCGAAAAATCGCTGCTTAAGAATTATCCTATAAACGCCATTTATGAAGCTCTATACAATGCCGTTGTACACAGGGATTACTGGGATACCACAAGGGAAACCGTTGTAATAATAAGGCACAAAAGCATTGAAATAACTAATCCGGGAGCTATATGGAATACGGACGGCATTATAAATATGGAAAACGATATATATCCGCCACGCCGCAACAGCTGGCTTTACCAGAGGCTTCTTATAACCGATAAAAAGAACCGATTTCTTAACAGCCCCATCGGCATAAGAACCCTTAATGACAGCTTTGATAAATACGGGCTTAAGGTCAAATACATAAACCTTGTAAAGAAAAATCTGTTTAAAGTAGTGCTGCCGGGAATTGATGACATAAAAAACAGCCTATAACTACATATATAATGTATAATAAAACCACAAGGGCACATCAGCATATTACTGACTGTGCCCTTATATTTTAATCACTTATATCAATGAAGCTTTTTTTCAAGATAGACCATATCCTTGAGCCTTATTCCGTCTTCATAAATAGGATTCTCATAATTGTTAACAAAAAAATCCTTTATGCAGTAACTTCTTCTGAAACCGCAGTTTTCATAAAACGAAACCGTAAGTCTGCTATCCCCTGTACCTACCCTTATTATATCAAAATCATTTTTATATTTGTTTTCTACAAACTCAATAAGCTTTCTGCCGTATCCTTTTTTCTGATACTTGGGATAGACCGCAATATTCTTTATTTCTATAATATTATCCCCTTCCTGTGTGACAACACATTCCGCCTTTATCCCTTCATCATCTAAAACAAACATCTGCCCTCTATCAAGGTACTTATCTATCATCTTTACTTCTTCATCAGCCAAAAGAAGAAGTTCAATATATATTTTTTTATCTTCTTTTATTTCTCTTATTTCCATAGGCCCTTCCCCAATAAATTATTATCCTCTTTATTATAAATAAAAAACCGGAGATATTCCATCAAAACTGAATATCTCCGGTTTAGAATTTCACATAATTAAATTATCTGATTCTGTCAGGGAATCCTATCTTTCTATGAACCTTTGTAAGTGTCTTACGTGCTATGGCCTGTGCTCTTTCAGCATTGTTTTTGATTATGCCGTCAATATAGTCCTTGTTCTTTTCAAGGTCTCTTACTCTCTGCTGGATAGGCTCAAGGCTTGCAACTACAGCTTCACCTACTGCGGTTTTAAACTGTCCGTAATTGCTTCCTGCAAATTCTCTTTCAGCTTCTTCCATAGTCTTGTCAGTTACTGCACAGTAGATATTGAGCAGGTTTGTAACTCCGGGTTTATCCTCGCCATGTCTAATCTCATTGTCTGAGTCAGTAACGGCTTTCTTTATTTTGCTCATTATTACTGTAGGGTCGTCTAACAGAGCAATGGAGTTATTTTTGTTTTCATCGGATTTTGACATTTTCTTTGTGGGCTCCTGGAGTGCCATAACTCTGGCGCCGACTTTTCCGATATATGCCTCAGGAATTTTGAAAACATCGCCATAGATTCCGTTAAAACGTGTTGCAATGTCTCTTGTTATCTCAAGATGCTGTCTCTGGTCCTCACCAACAGGTACAAGGTCTGTCTGATAAAGCAGAATGTCAGCAGCCATAAGAACAGGATATGTGAAAAGACCTGCATTTATATTGTCGGCATGTGCCAGTGATTTTTCCTTAAACTGAGTCATTCTGTTAAGTTCGCCCATATATGTGAAGCAGTTCAGTACCCATGAAAGTTCTGCATGCTGGGGTACATGTGACTGGTAGTAGATTATATTTTTTTCAGGATCAAGGCCTGCGGCAATGTACTGCATAAGAAGTGTTCTTGCCTGCTGTCTGAGTTTTATGGGATCCTGTCTTACTGTTATGGCGTGCATATCAACGATGCAGTAAAGGCAGTTATATTCGTCCTGAAGCTTTGTCCAGTTTCTGAGTGCACCTAAATAATTACCAAGGGTAACATAGCCAGAAGGCTGCATACCACTGAATATCGTTTTTTTCTCATCAGCCATAATAAATTCCTCTTTTCGTA
The DNA here is from genome assembly GCA_902406135.1 of uncultured Eubacteriales bacterium. GTDB lineage: Bacteria > Bacillota > Clostridia > Lachnospirales > Anaerotignaceae > Metalachnospira. The sequence continues at coordinate 4,045 of CABPCX010000042.1, read as the reverse complement.
TATAAATATTTTGTTGTCTAAAAACAAATATAATATAGTATACTATGGTTTTTTCCCATATTCAAGTATATTTGAAACCGCTGTTTATCCGCATATAGTATCGGTTGTTTTTTATTTTATAACAAAATTGTATATGCTTGAATAATTATAATTTCTATTGTATAATATTATTTACGCATTTAGTATGCGATTAAGGCTGAATAATAATGACAGTCAAATAAAACATTAAAGAAAGGAGCAGAGATTTTATGAGTTTCATAAACGAACAGAATATTCCAACACCCGATGAAGTAAGGGATATTGTACCTTTTCCCCGTCATCTCGCAGGTGTAAAAAACAAGCGTGATGCAGAGCTTAAGGATATTATTGCGGGAAAAACAGATAAATTTATTCTTGTTGTCGGACCTTGTTCCGCCAGCGATGAAGACGCTGTATGTGATTATATTTCGCGTCTGGCAAAAGTTAACGAAGAGGTCAAGGATAAAGTCTTTATCATCCCCAGAATATATACAAACAAACCCAGAACCACCGGAGATGGATATAAAGGTATGCTCCATCAGCCGGACCCGGAAAAAGCAACTAATATTTACGCCGGCATAATTGCACTGCGTAAAATGCATATAAGAGCATTATCTGAGTCACATCTTACGGCTGCTGACGAGATGCTTTATCCAGAAAATCTTGTATATGTAGATGATATGCTCGGATATATAACAATTGGAGCCCGTTCTGTTGAAAACCAGCAGCACCGTCTTGTATCCAGCGGTATCGACCAGCCTGTTGGTATGAAAAATCCTACAAGCGGTGACTTCTCCGTTATGCTCAACTCTATCCATGCCGCTCATCACGAGCATACTTTCCTTTATAGAGACCACGAAGTGAGCACCAGCGGAAATCCCTATGCCCACGCCATCGTAAGAGGCTCTGTGGACAAGTACGGAAAGGCCCACGCAAATTATCACTACGAAGACCTTATATCCCTTACAGAGGAATATATCGAAAGAGGACTTAAGTATCCTTGTGTAGTATGTGATGCTAACCATTCAAATTCCGGCAAAAAGTTCTATGAGCAGCCCAGAATAGTTGCCGAAATTCTTCACAACAGAACTCAGAATAAAGACCTTCACAATATCGTTAAAGGTGTTATGGTTGAAAGCTATATTGAAGAAGGAAGCTGCAAAATCGAGGACCATATCTATGGCAAGTCCATAACTGACGCCTGCCTCGGATGGAAAGATACAGAAAAACTTATTCATTACATAGCTGAGCACTGCTGATAATTACCCTGCCTGTTTAATCAGGCAGGTTTTTTTATTTATTTAAACATACAAAAAACGGACAGTTTTAAACTGTCCGTTTTGTTATAGGTAAAAGTAAATTTAATTAGCCTTCTTTTACTTCGTTAGCTTTTTTACCTGTGATGCTGTTGATAAGAACTGCGATAGCACCGTCACCTGTTACGTTACAAGCTGTACCAAAGCTGTCCTGTGCAATGTAAAGAGCAATCATAAGGTTAAGCATAATTGAGTTGAAGCCAAGCATTGACTCAAGAACACCAAGAGCTGCCATAACAGCACCGCCGGGAACACCAGGAGCAGCAACCATAGTTACACCAAGCATAAGAATGAAAGGAAGGAGCTGTCCAAATGATACGTTAATTCCGTTAAGCATCATAATTGCGATAGCGCAGCTTGTAAGTGTGATTGTACTACCTGAAAGGTGGATTGTTGCGCAAAGAGGGATAACGAAGTCAGCAACTTCTCCTCTAACGCCGTTTTTCTTTGTCTGTTCAAGTGTTACAGGGATTGTAGCAGCTGATGACTGTGTACCAAGAGCTGTGAAGTATGCGGGAAGCATATTTTTAAGTAATCCAAAAGGATTCTTCTTTGCGAAAACGCCTGCAACAACATACTGGAATATAAGGATACCAATATGAAGAAGAAGGATTATTCCGAATACTTTAATGAATACGCTCATAATCTCTGCTACTGTACCTGAATATGTAAGGTTTGAGAAGATACCAAATACATGGAAAGGTAAGAGAGGGATGATGATGCTAGCAATTACTTTAGAAATGATTGCCTGGAATTCATTGAAAATTCCTTTAAGTCCCTCAGCCTTTGTAACTGCGATACCAAGACCGAGTGTGAATGAAAGAATAAGTGCACTCATAACACCCATGATAGCGGGCATTTCGATTGTGAATAAGCTTGCTACCATTGTTTCTTCAGCATTCTGAGCATTATCAAGAACGATTGAACCTACTTCAAGGAATGAAGGGAATGCTGTTGTATCAACAAAGTATGCAACGCTTCCTGCGATGATTGTTGAAAGGTAAGCAACAAGAGCTGTAATAGCAAGTGTCTTACCAGCTCCGCTACCAAGGTCAGCAATACCGGGTACAACGAAACCAATGATGATAAGAGGTATAATGAATCCTAAGAACTGATTAAATATACCGTTGAATGTAGCGAAAATAGCAATGAGCTTTTCGGGCGCTACCATACCTACCGCAATACCAAGAGCGATAGCGATGATGAGTTTAGGGAGTAGTCCTAATTTCTTCTTTGACATTTTTGTGTCCGCCTGAATTTTTTCAGGCTTTCCTCCTTTTTATAATTTTATTAATAAGTGCTTAAAGAAGCTCATATCCGTTTGCTTTAAGAAGTCCCTTGATTTCGTCAACGTGTCCGGGATTTCTTGTTTCAAGAACCATTGTAACTACGCATGAGTTAACCTCTGATCTAAGGTCTTCTCTTTCGTGGTTGATGCTTATGATGTTGGCTCCTGTCTGAGAAATTAACTGTAAAAGTGAAATAAGCTGTCCGGGCTTATCAACAACTTTTGTCTCGATGTTTGCGATACGTCCTGTCTTGTTAAGACCCTGTGTAATAACTCTTGAAAGGATGTTAACGTCGATGTTACCGCCTGAAACGATACATACTGATTTCTTGCCCTTAAGGTTTGCTTTATCAAACATAGCTGCTGCAAGTGCTGTTGCTCCAGCGCCTTCAGCTACAGTTTTCTGTTTTTCCATAAGAGTAAGAATAGCTGTTGCTATTTCATCTTCTGTTACAGTTACGATTTCATCAACATATTTCTGGCACATTTCAAATGTAAGGTCGCCAGGTCTCTTAACTGCGATACCGTCAGCGATAGTTGATACCTTCTCAAGCTCGATAGGCTCGCCCTGTTTGCGTGATTCGTACATGCTGGGAGCGCCTGCAGCCTGAACACCGATAACTTTGCAGTCAGGTTTTAATGCCTTGATAGCATAAGATACACCACTTATAAGTCCGCCGCCGCCAATGGGAACGTATACTACTTCTACATCAGGAAGCTGCTGGATGATTTCAAGACCGATTGTACCCTGTCCAGCAATAACTCTTTCATCGTTGAAAGGATGAACGAATGTGTATCCTTTTTCTTCCATAAGTTCTACTGCTCTCTTAGCAGCGTCATCATATACGCCGGGAACAAGAACAACTTCTCCGCCGTAAGCCTTTGTAGCTTCTACCTTAGAAATAGGAGCGCCTGCGGGCATACAGATAACTGACTTGATTCCTTTTCTTGTTGCTGAAAGTGCAACACCCTGTGCATGGTTTCCTGCTGAGCAAGCGATTACACCCTTTTCAGCTTCTTCAGGTGTAAGACTAGCTATTTTATAAAAAGCTCCTCTTAATTTGAATGAACCTGTAAGCTGGAAGTTTTCGGATTTAAGATAAATGTTCTCACCGATTTTGTCAGCCTTAATAACAGGTGTAACAGTTGCTGCTTCTTTTAAAACTCTCTGTGCATCAAAAAGCATTTCCAACGTAACCATTGGTTTTTTCCTCCCTTTAAAATATTTATATCAACATTTAGATTGTTTATTTACGAATACATTATAAAAATAAAAAATATTTTAGTCAACAAATTTTTTTGAAATTTGTATTTCTATGAAGAACTTTGGCCCTTTAAACGGCATTTTTGCGTATTTTTGTCCTTATATGAAGGACATATTTTTTCACATCGTGGTTGTTTTAACAAAATATATAATTAAATT
>CABPCX010000041.1 GCA_902406135.1 uncultured Eubacteriales bacterium | reverse complement strand
TGTCAAACATAACATTAACTGATTTTTTACCACAAATGGGGCAAACATCTATAAACCTATAACCTTCATTTAAACTTTGCTCATCCCCATTCAGAATAGCCTTGCTTCCGTTATTATAAATATCATTTTCATCTACTTTATTTGGTGTATTACTGCTTCCAATTAAAAGACCAACCGCAAAGGGCGTAGTATTTTTTATATCCTCCTCATTTTCTCTGACAATGTTTGCCTTCATAACTATGGTTAATACACGTTCAAGCTGCTGAGCTGCCAAAAGTCTTAATGGATATTTTAAAATACCAGTAACACCTACATTTTTTCCTCGCAGTCTATCAAAAAACATTGTAAAAGTTGCTACACCAAGGAAAGCTTCCGTTTTCCCGCCTCCTGTGGGGAAATATAATAAATTGGCAGTTTCGACTCCTACTGCATTCTTTATTGAGAGATCATCTTTGTATTCACTCTCTATTACTTCACAAATGAGTGAAACTATAAAAACAATTTGAAAAAGTCTCCATCCTGAATAACTTCTATGGTCGCCTTTTACTTCAGTCTTAAATGTTTTATTCATTAATACAAAAGCTCTATATACTAAATCTTTATATTTTATCTGTTCAATTCCATAATGAAATCTTTTGACCTCTTGTTCATAATCAGTTAATGCCCTTTCAAACTTATCTCGGGCTAAATAATTAAGATTATCTTTATAATCATTGAACTCTTTATATCTATTTTCTAGATCTTTTTGCATTTGCTGATATATATATTCTAGATTACCTATTGGGTCATCTATTAATTTCTGGAACTCTATGTATCCATTAAAACGATCATTTGTTTTTGTTCTATACTGATAGTAAATGGGTATATTTTCTGTAGATATGGTATTTGTTTTCTCATTAAAGCTACTCGACGTATTCTCTCCTACAGAGTAACATTTTTTTCTTTCTTTATAGTTATCCTTAAAATAGTTTAGTTTAATTTCTAAAAATTCAGTTGCTTCATTTCCAACAATATCAATACCGGCATTAAAAATTTGTGGTAAAAATCCATAATTATTTTTAGGCTTTTCTGTACTATTAACCATTCGTACATATAAAACATATCCATCCTGCGACTCGCTAAGTGAAGTAACAATATCAAAACTCCAAGAAGGCAAAATAACTTGGTCCTTAACACTGCAAACCAAATTGAATTTATCCTCATTTTCCAAATCCTTATATGATATGCTATTATCGTTTACCACTTTTATTTCATCTTTAATACTAGCAATGAAACTTCTTAAACTTTGGTTAATCAAATCTTTAAAATGCACCTGACCAAATGAATCTCTTAGATTTAACTCAAGTCCTTCTTTAAAAACATCTGAAATATTAATTTTCTTGTAAACCTTTGGAATAGTAAATATTTTGTCCGGATAAATTTTAATTAGCTCATCTATTGAACTATATTTTTTGTGGTCCCTCTCAGATTCCTGTTCTAAGCAATGTTCAACAATTTCTTCATATTCAGGTTTTACAGTATAAAACAATAATCCTTTTGGAAATATCTTTATTTTACTTTCATCATTCTTTTTAACACAACATTTTAAGCTTATAGATGGAATACTCTGGAATCTCGTACTCTCATTTTCCCTATAGTCTCCATCAAAGGTCTGTTCTACACGATTTTCGGCTAATAGTCCTGTCATTATTATCTCAAAAGGTTCTTCTCCTATTATTCTCTCACCTAAATCATTACCTGAAATTTTATCAATATATTTATGTACAATAAAATCTGCTAACACATTATAATTATTCATTACTCCGATCCTCCAAAATATCTTCAAATGGACTTCCTTTTTCAATATCACTTAGAACATATAAAACTTCTCTTGCTCTTGAACAAGCAGTATATAATTTTCTTAACTGAGTTTTTACTGTTTCCTTTTCATCTGGATTAAGATTCGATAGTTGTTTCCATGATGAAACTTTTACTGGTTTTCCATTTACTTCATCGCCATAAATATATCCATAGGGATAAAGTCCTGTAAGTATAACAGCCTTAAAATCCAGTCCTAAAGCTGAGTCTATTGTAGATAATACTATACCGTTTGTTCTGCTGTATTGTATTCTCGGTCCATCATCTCCTGTACCTGAAATAAAAGAATACTCTACCCCTCGCTTTTTAAGCTCAGTTGTTATCCAATACGAAATATAATAATTTAACTTTTTATTTTTCGAATACGGAAATAATATAGCTATATCTGAATATGATATTTTGTATTTAAGAGTTATCTCATCAATAGCATCCATTACTCTTTTACATATTTCTAATTTTGGAATACCTGTATTAACTAAAAGAGCTATGTCTTTTGAAGTTCCATTACCAAATACGTTGTAATCAAATTCTTTATCATTTATCAAACCAGCTTCTGATAAACGCTGGTTCATATAAATTAGCATTTTATTTAAATACACACTAATCTGTGTACTATTTCTATAATTTTTTGAAATATATTTGACTCGGCCACTAAAATTGAGTCTTCCATTGTTTATTTTTTTCCAAGGGACTTCTCCTCTTCTGCTCTGTTTTCTAACTGTTTGGTTTAAGTCACCTGCTAATAAAAATAAAGAGTCTTTATTTTCTGATAACATAGAGTAGCAAATATCCAAATATAATGGGTCAAAAATCTGTACCTCATCAATGAATATCGCCGCAAATTTTAAATTAACTTTACCTTTATTTATGTAAGTAAAAAGATTTTGTATATCTTGGTCTGAAGCATAATTGTTTCCTAACTCTATATTCAAGCATTCTTTATATATTTTTTTTACTAATTTATGAAATGTCATAATATAAACATTTTTATTTTCTCCAAAATTCGAACAGCCGTTTTTAAATTTATATGCATCAGCTAGATTATTGTTATAACAAGTAATTAGAACTTTTTCATTCTTGTGAGCACTAGCATATCTGTACGCTCTTGAAAGCAAAAGTACACTTTTCCCTGCTCCTGCATTCGCCAATAATACTCTGTGTCCAGTTCCCATCTCATTGATATACTTTACTTGATCATCATCTAATAAAAATGTACTGTATTCTACTTCTTTTCCTGTTATATTAGGTAAATTTTCAATATCTATTTCTTTTTGTATTTCATTATCATTATTTTCTATTTTTTGTATTTCAGGTTTTATTACTGTATATTCTGGAGAAAGTTTTGACAATATAGAGACAGCCATCTTATCCGAAATTTCAGGTTTCTCTAAAAATTTATATTTTTCGACAGCTATATTTAAAATTTTTTCTACTATTTCTTTTTTATTAAATATATTCCCCGCAGCGTATTCAGATAACTCATCAGGAATAATAACATCATCATTAAAAATATTAATATGAGAGTACGGGAACTTCAAAAATTTCTTACCTTCAACTCTTCCAATTAATAATGCTGATTCCTCAAGTAATTCTGTTATTTTCTTTTTAACCATTTCGGTATAAATCTTAACGATAGCTCTAGTCTCTTCTATGCTGATATTGTCATAAATAGAAAATGTAATTAATCCTATATTGCTAATAAAAAATCCCATCTTTACCTTATCGGTTTTTAACCCTACAGGATCTGCATCTAATACTAGCCAGCCATTTTCAATATTTTTTTCAAAAGAATTAAAAAGCGACCTCTCAATAGCTGTGTAATTGCTACCTGTCGGAATTGCAGCCGGCCAACATTTTTTGTCCATATTCTATCTCTCCAATCAACCACCCATTGCGCTAAATATTATGTCTTTGTTTATGTATTATTTAAAAAGCGCTATCTATCATTTTGCAAAAAAGTTAAGTCTGTTTCATTCCATAAAAACCGTCCGTCCAGCTCCTGTGCGTACCTTTCGCACTCGCCATTATATACAAAAGTATTTACTCTCAAAACCTGCTTATTTTTTAAAAACGCTTTTGTTTTTTTTAATTTATATAGAAGACCTTCTCCTTCAAGTTCACATATTTTTTTAAAGTCCTCATCATTTACCCTATATACCTCGCCTAATACACGTTTTCCCTTTTCCTGCCTTATTCCTGGAAAAAATCCAAGGTCATATATTGAAAAATCCTTAATTACTGCCCTTCCCACATATTGGGCATCTTTCATATACTTACTGTTGCTCCTGTTTTTCATAAGTGAACCATAAACAAAAAGTATTTTCATGCGGCTTCCTCAAACATCATTTCCACTTCAATTCCTCTGGCTGAGAAATCTCTGCCACTCCAGGGGTCAACGGCATCTCCGCTTATTATTGTGTTTTTGACAAAACCAAGAGCCCAATTAAGCTTTTCTGTAAATTCCGGAGAAAGATCCGGATATTTTTCTGTTAAAATTTTCATTCCGGCTCTGGCAAAAATTTCAAGCGTGTCCAAAAAAGAATTCATGTCACCATATCCGCTGCCCATAAAATTACGACCGGTGCATGCATTTAACCCTTTTCCAAGACACTCTTTAAATCCCGGTATATTCCATAATGACTTATATTTTGTGACTCCGGCAGCCATAATTGCCGAGGCATAATATGTGGGCATATAGAAAAAATCAACTCTTGCATCCGACGGCATATTTTCCGGCTCATCAAGTCCCCAGAAAACCATTTTGCTGTTATTTTTTAAAGGCTTCCCCTGTTCGATAAGTCTTTTTACATACTCCGTAACCTCATCTTCCGAAGCATTATCAATTTCATAAAAGTCAGACTTCAGTTTATCAACTATACCCTGCATTTCTATAGCTTTTCCTCTTTTAAGTTCAGGACGATAAAATGTATTTTTCATATTAAACCCCTCTTTCAAAGTTTTTATTTTTTTGTTTGGTTTATGGTTTAATAATAACGTAATCTGTCCTTAAAAAAAATGAAGCCCGGTTTCAATATAAAATATCTTTATAATATGAACTCCTTATAACCTTATCTGCCTCAATAACTTTTTGTTCATTTTTAATCATTACAGTTATTTCTTTTTTTACATTATCAAAACCTAAAACTTTATCTGCCTCTAAAAGCCTGCTATTTTCGCCATCAGCATATTCTATAAAACATTTTTTCTGGTTCTTTAAGCAGTCCAAAAGTACTCCAGAACCTTCCGTTGTGCTGCATCTGTATTCACTGAAAAATAAATCCTGGCTGCCGTTTTCAAGCTCTTTATACCAGTCAGTCTCTTCTCCAAGCAATTCATCTGATACATAAAGTATTCTGTCTTTTGCATAATCAGAAAGTTGTGACCATATGTTCCGAGCCGTACTTAAGGCGTAAGCCCTAAAGGCCCTATCCTCTGCCATAATTTTAAGGCCTTTAAGCATTGACATAACCTGTGTAATATTTAAAGTGAGAAATATTGGGTGCACTGTAGATGCAAAAGATATTTTTCCATGTCTTCTCTCAATATCATCAATAACAAATTTTTTGCCACACACCTGCAGAGGGTCGTCATCATTTCCTCTCAGCTTCTTTAAATCATCTTCCAAAGTTCTTGGACTTACCCATAATATTTCTTCTAAATCATTCCATTTATGTTCCGGATTCTGCAGATATTTTGATATAAACATAAGTCTTTCAAATGTATTGGATACAGGTATCGGAGGAAAAAATCCGGCATTAAAATTCCAGTCTGTACTTTTGTTTATTTCATCAATAAGTTTTTTATACATATTGATTATGCTGTCCTTATTTGATTTATAAGCTTTCACCGACTCTTTAACTGCACATTTAAAACATTCAAAATCCGGATTCTCAGAATACAGCTCATCTCCCAATTCTTGCTCAAATATACCGTTTTTGAATACCATATTTTCAACGATTCCGGCATTTAAACCACCGTAATATCGGCTGTTTCTTTTAAATTTTCTGATAATATCATATAAGTTCATAATTTATCTCCATAATATTCCAGACTAAAAAAATAATACTATATATACAAAAGCTTATCATTTTGTCAACAATTGTCAATGTGCATAATACAAAAACAGATATGCTTAATATTGTTAAACATATCTGTTTTTTACCTCAATTATTTAATTTACAAATGTATACCTTAATTTCTATCCTGCCATAAATATTTTTAAACCTGCTTAAAAATGGCGATGGCAAATGCCATCGCCTTTTAACGCCTGAAGGCCTGTGCAGAGAAAATCTGTAGGTGATCGAGATTAGTAAAGGTTTTTGATTATCTCCACACATTTTTCGATACCAAGGGTGCCGCTGTTAAGCGTAATATCATAGTTTTGTGCATGTCCCCATTTCATATCAGTGTAGAAACGGTGATAGGCTGCACGCCGTTTGTCCTTATCCTTCAGGCGCTGCATGGGAGACTCTTCCCTCTCTCCGTATACCTTAACGATACGCTCCGCGCGGAATTCCATATCCGCATGGATAAATACCCTTAAAAGGTCAGCTTTTTCACGAAGTACATAGTCCGCACAGCGCCCAACTATGACGCATGGTCCCTGTTTGGCTATGTCCGTAATTACTTTGTACTGTATATTCCAAAGATAATCCGCATTGTTCGGTCCGGAAAGATTATGGGAAAAGGCTGATGTAAGAAGTCCGCCGGGAGCATATTCGCCGGCTTCTTTTATATAGTTTTCATCAAAACCGCTTTCAATGGCGATTTTCTGCAGAAGCTCGCTGTCATAGCAGGGAATTCCAAGCTCTTCCGCTGCGGTTCTTCCTATGGTGCGTCCTCCGCTTCCAAACTCACGGCTTATAGTAATTATCCTGTTTTTCATTTGTCTGCCTCCCTTATTTTTATATCATCAAGCTGCCGATGCTTCATGTCCCTTTTTCAAATGATTTCTTTCGTATATGAGCAGTATAAGAGAAAGAATAAAGGCCAGGCCGTCTGCCACGGGACCGGTCCATAAAACTCCCGTAACTCCCATAAACTTAGGCAGTATCAATGCCGCAGGAACAAAGAAGATTATCTGACGGGCCAGGGAAAGTATGGCTGATTTAACAGGCTTTCCAACGGCCTGCAGATATACTGCCGTAATGGTCTGAAATCCTGTCAGAGGACAAAGGAGAAGGAAAATACGGAAGGCCATTACTGCAAATTCATTATAAAGCCCTTCTTCGGAGCCAAAAAGCGATACAACGCTCATGGGCGCAAACTGGAATATCAAAAAGGCGATTATGGATACTATCTCCGATGCTATAAGGGATATTTCCAAGGCCTGTTTAACACGCTTATAGTTTTTCGCTCCATAGTTGAAACCGATGATGGGCTGTGCTCCTGTGGCAATGCCAAGAAGGATGGCTATCATTATCTGGTTTACCTTCATAACGATGCCTGTAGCTGTAAGGGGTATTTCTGCGCCATATACGGATTCGGCTCCATAGGCAGCCAAGAGATTGTTTGTAAGCGCCATAACTATGGTGATTGCAAACTGGGTGATAAAACTGCTGAGACCGAATGTCACGATATTGGCGCAGGTTTTTGCGTTTGGTATGAAAGAGGATGAGTCAGGGTGGACCGTCTTAAAGCGGGGCATATATACGACTGATACAATAAAGGACGCCACCTGGCCAATGACAGTGGCTATGGCCGCACCCTTAACTCCCATATCAAAAATAAAAATAAGTACGGGGTCCAGGATAACATTTAAAACAGCTCCTATTATCATGGAAAACATGGCGTATTTAGGGCTGCCATCGGCACGTATCATGGAGTTTATGGAGGAGGATATCATCATAAAGGGCAGACCTATGCCTATGATATATCCGTAATCCAATGCAAAGGGACGAAGTACGTCCGTAGCCCCAAAGAGGGTAAGTATAGGATTTATGAATACGATGAAAACTACGGCCAGTATGATACTTACGACAGTTACCAGTGTAACCGCATTTCCTACACCCTTCTGGGCAAGGGAAGTTTTTCCTTCGCCAAGCTTAAGGCTCAGATATGACGCGCCGCCGTTTCCTATCATCATGGAAAGGGCCAGTGCTATTATAGTTATGGGAAATACGATATTTGTTGCCCCGTTGCCCAGATATCCCACACCCCAGCCAATAAATATCTGGTCTACGATGTTATAGAGGGAATTTACAAGAAGCGCTATAACACTGGGTACGGCAAACTTAACAATGAGCCTTCCTATGGGCTCTGAAGCAAAAGGGCTTTGACTTTCGGGAATTTCTTTTTCCATATTTATAAGACCTCCTTAAAATACGTAACTAGTTACTTATTAAACCAGAAAATCAGGCAGTGATTTACCTCTTGGTTCACTGCCCGGAAAATACGGATTTATTCCGAATCAATATTTTTGAGGATAATGTCCGCCAGATATGTAAATTCCTGACGCTGTTCATCGGTCAGGCCTCTGCACATCTCGTCAAACACCTGCGCATCCTGTTCAAGGATAAGCTTATAGATTTCGGCAGACTGCTCCGTACAGGTGATTTTTTTATATCTCCTGTCCTTATCACTGGGGACACACCGTATGAATCCTTTGCTTTCAAGTCTCTGCAGAAGCTTTGTCATGGCCGGGTGGGTAACACGCTCAAGACGCTCCAGGTCATTCTGATGTATCTCGTCCTCGCCTGCCGCCTCCAGACGGCTTATGGAACCCAGCACCCTCAGCTGAACCGCCGTCAGGCCTAAGGCTTGGGCCTTTTCGTCCAGTCTTTTGCGAAAGGCTCTGTTGATTATGGCTATTTTCAGCCCGAAAGGCATCATAACAAACACTCCCTATGTTCCAGATTAAAAATAAGTAACTTATTACTTATTATATACTTTACCTCTCTTTTGTCAAGATTGCCTTTAAAATAAATTTCTATATATCCCAAATTTATCCCCGAAACCGATTTCCTTCCGTCTTTGCCCACCTGCCAACGGCATACAAAAACGGACTGTCAAAGACAGTCCGCCCATTTCAAACATTTATTTCTTTTCTTCCCTGGGAAGTATGAGATTAAGCAGTATGGCCATAACGGTGGCGATTACTACAGGTGATTTTCCAAAGATAATGATAAATTCTTCCGGGAACTGCACCAGCGATGATGATGCCTGGGAAATACCGACTCCCAAAGCGGCACTCAAGCCTACTATGGTAGTATTTCTTGCGTCCAGTTTCTGGGAAGCGATAAGTTTCATACCGGTCATGGCAATGGTGGAAAATACGGTAATTGTAGCTCCGCCCAGTACACACTGGGGTATGGTAGTCAGTATGGCCGCAAACTTGGGAGAAACTCCCGCCAAAAGAAGAAATACTCCTGTAAGGCCGAATACAGTGCGGTTTACAACCTTATTTGTAGTAACGATACCCACATTCTGTGAATATGTAGCCGTAGGAAGTCCGCCAAAAAATGCCGACAGCGCATTGGTAAGTCCGTATGCCACGATACCGCCCTTAAGCTCCTGATTGCTTGGGTCACGGTCCATACCGCCAACCGTGGTGGCAGTAAAGTCACCGATGGCCTGTATGGAGTTGATGGCAAACAGCAGTCCGATGGCCACACAGGATGCAAAGTCAAACTCTATTCCGAAGGGCATAAACTCGGGAACCGCAAACATGGATGCGGTGCTTACGTCCGAAAAACCCACCATTCCAAAGAAAGCGGCCACTATATATCCGAAGGCCATACCTATAAGTATGGACGCCAGTTTGCATATGCCTTTGCCCTTATTATTGAGCACCATTACCGCCACCAGCGTTATGGCTGCCACCAGCCAGTTCTGCCAGGAGCCGTAAACAAGGGCTTCCGAAAGTCCCTTTGTCTCCACCACCAGTTCATAGGTATTGGCGGTTCCTCCTGCCATATAGTTGACTGCGGTGGGATACAGGGAAAGACCGATGGTAAATACAACGGTACCGGTTATGACCGGCGGGAAAAATTTTCTTATCTTATCCACCATAAGGCCTACAATAATGGCGACTATGCCTCCCACAACCATGGCACCCGCAATGGCTCCGATGCTTCCGGTGCTTTCCACAATGGCCTGCATACTGGGCAGATAAGCAAAACTTATGCCCAAAATAACCGGCAGGCCCGCACCCAGACGTATGGGCCATTTTTTACCGCCTATGGGGTATACCTGTATCAAAGTCGAAATGGCCGAAACGACCAGCGACGACTGAATGAGCAG
>CABPCX010000040.1 GCA_902406135.1 uncultured Eubacteriales bacterium | reverse complement strand
CCTTTATTTCGGCGGGCCTTGAGGGGACAAACTTTGGCTCCGTTGTCGTTATCATTTTTCCTGCGCCTATAAGCGGAAGTTCGTCCGTTGCTCTTTTTTTCTCAAACTCGTCTGTCATATTGGGCAGGACTGCCTTTTCCATAAACCTCCTTATAAATGTTGATTTGCCTGTTCTGCAGGGACCCGTTATGCCTATGTATATGGCCCCTCCCGTTCTTTCGGAAATGTCCTGATATATATTCGTATTTGTCATATTCTCCTCCGATTTTCCTTTTGTAAAAATCTATGAGGCTTCTCCCTTCATTATTACTTATAAATGAAATTGCTTATTACAGAGCCTATAAAGGTTTGTAGGAAATTGATATTGCAAAAGGAACGCAACTTATATAATATTGTAAATATCAAACTAACGGAGGTATATTATGTCGATAGATAAAGTCAGAGAATATATGAAGCAGTTTTCAAGAGAAAACGATATTATGGAGTTTCCCGTTTCAAGCGCAACCGTTGCACTGGCGGCAGAGGCTCTTAACGTTATACCCGCAAGAATAACAAAAACACTGGCATTAAAAAACGGTGACGGCTGTATGGTCATAGCTGTTGCCGGTGACGGAAAAATAGATAACCACAAATTCAAGAGCGAATACGGCTTTAAGGCAAAAATGCTCTCACCCGAGGAAACCCTTGAAATGACAGGACACGCCATAGGCGGAGTATGTCCCTTTGCCCTCCCCGAAGGAGTAAAAACATACTGCGACGTGTCCCTTAAACGTTTTGATACCGTATTTCCTGCCTGCGGAAGCTCAAATTCAGCAATCGAAGTTACATGCGACCAGCTCTTTGAGTACTCAAACGCAGAAAAATGGGTTGACATATGTAAAGACTGGGAATAATTTTTCCTTCTTTATATATTAGGTATATCAATGTAATTTGACGGCAGGTCTCCTTTTATTATTGTATCTGCCAGCATTATTTTTCTGTTCATACTTATATTTCGGTCATAAATGGGATTAACAAGGCTTATGGTTATATTAACCGTAAGCCATATTTTATAATTAGTCTGATTTATGCCCGCCGATGTAAATTCAGTCTCATAATCCACAGTTGTATCTCCCGCCGGCATTATTTCAAATTCCAAGTCTGGCCCGCTGTTTGCAAAAATTCCTATTCCCGATGCCGCGCCATAGGGTACCTTTACTATATTGTTTTCCATATTAGCAATTTTTTCGGTTATACTTGAACTGATTTCGGCGCATATTAAATTTATGGAGATAGTATCCGCCATTATCATGGTTGTGCCGTTTTCAGTTTCCAGACTAAGTATGTTTCTGCCTCCTTCCGATTTTTCCTTCAAAACTTCATCTACTGCAGAGTTGATTATATTGTTGGCAGTTTCCTTTGCCTGGATAAGGCATATATCAGCTGCGGCAGGCATTATATACTTTTCCGTGGCAATTATAAAAGCCGCAGCCATAACTGATACAGTAAATGTAAAAAACACCACATACTTTCTAATTTTACGTTTGATAGAGCATATCTCCTCCACTTTTGATTAAAAAAACAGCTGTCTAATGAATTTTGTAATATAATCTTAAAGAAAATACGCAATTATTTCCTTTATTCCGATTGCCTTATCTGTTATAATATATTCTGAGTTGGGAGGCTTAAGTATGGATTACTCGGAACATAACGGAAATAAACCTAAAATATTCAAATATACCGATGAAAACGGAAATGTTCATTATGTGGACGAGAACGGAAATCCTGTAAGAAGACGAAGGACGGATTCCAGTGGAACTCATTCATCAAGGAGTTCCTCATCTCCGCCATCTTCTCAATCTACACACCGCAGGCGGTCTTCTGATCTTCCTGCAACAAGACAGCGTTCTTCCGCTGCTCCGGTCCGCAAAAAATCCGTTTCTGATCCACCGGTGAAGAAAAAGAAACCTAAAAAGAAAAAACGCAGAGGTTTAAGGATTTTCCTGCTTGTGATGGCAGTGCTTGTCCTAGCTGTAATAGGAGTTTGTATCGGCATCTGGATAAGCATAATAAAAGACGCACCAAAACTTAATACTTCGGACATCGTTCCAAGCAACTATACTTCCATCATATATGATGATAACGGCGTTGAGATAGACAAGCTTCATGGCGAGGAAAACAGAGAGTATGTAACCCTTGACCAGATACCTGAAGACCTTCAGCATGCCGTTGTTGCAATTGAGGACGAACGTTTCTATGAGCATAACGGTATAGATATCAAAGGTATATTCCGAGCGCTCGTTATTGATATAAAGGAACGTAACTTCTCTCAGGGTGCAAGTACAATTACTCAGCAGCTTATTAAAAACGAAATGCTTACCAGTGATAAAAAAATCACCCGTAAGATTCAGGAACAGTATCTTGCCGTTAAATATGAGGCTGAGCTTGAAGAAACCCTTGGCAGCAAGGAAGCCGCTAAGGACTACATTTTGGAACTTTATCTGAATACCATAAGTCTTAACCATGGTCTTAACGGTGTAGGCGCCGCAGCCGAATATTACTTTGGCAAAGAGGTCAGCGAGCTTGACTTGGCGGAATGTGCCTGCATTGCGGGAATAACGAAGAACCCTTCAAAATATTCCCCCATAAGCAATCCCGAAGCCAATAAAGAGAGACAGACTCTTGTACTGGATAAGATGCTTGAGCTTGGATATATAACCCAGGAAGAACACGACAGTGCTCTTGCCGAAGATATTTATTCAAATCTTGTGGGTAAAAAGACCAGTGATGAAGATTCGGTATCGCTCCACAACTATTTTGTTGACCACCTTATAGTTACGCTTGCCGAAGACCTTCAGACAGAAAGAGGAATGACAAAACAGGAAGCATATAATCTCATATACAGCGGCGGCCTTCAGATTTATTCAACAATGAGTCAGGAAGTCCAAAGCACCCTTGAGACGGCATTTAAAGATGATTCGCTGTTCCCTCCTTCTGATACAACCTACGATGCAACGTACACTATATCAGTTTTAAATACAGAAACTAACGAACAGGAACATCATTCTGAGTCCAAGACGGTTTCAAACAGAGAAGAAGCCGAAGCTTTTGCCGAAGAAGTAAAGGCAAAATATGTTGACGATACTCATAAGCTTGTACTTGATAACCTGGCCGTATCAAATTCACTTCAGGCGGCTATGGTAGTACTTGATTATAAGACAGGAAACATAAAGGGACTTGTAGGCGGAAGAGGAACAAAGAGCGGCGACCTTGTATTTAACAGAGCTACTCAGTCATACCGTCAGCCCGGTTCCTGCTTCAAGGTACTTTCTGCATACGCTCCTGCCATAGACCAGGATATTTATTCAGCCGGTTCATTCATCAAAGATGAGCCCTATACTGTAGGCGACTGGAGTCCCAGAAACTGGTGGGGAAGCAGCTACAGAGGATATGCTACCGTAAGAGAAGGTATCAGAGACTCAATGAATATCCTCGCAGCAAAGGTTATAGTTGATGCAGGCGTATACAATGCATACAACTATCTCTTAAACTTCGGTTTTGAAAACATAACCGAAGACGACATTAACGCCAATACTTCACTTGGCGGTCTTACAAACGGTGTTACGGTACTTGAGCTTACTGCCGCATACGGCGCAATAGCCAACGGCGGTGTATATATGGAGCCTACTCCTTATACAAAAGTACTTGACCATGACGGAAACGTTCTTCTTGAATATGATTATGAAGGAAAACGTGTTATAAAAGAAACTACAGCTTATCTTCTTACGGATATGATGGAAGATGTAGTTTCAGGAGGCGGAACCGGCGGTCTTGCCAGATTCCAGAAGAATAATATGCCTGTTGCAGGTAAGACAGGTACAACAACAGATGATAAAGACCTTACGTTTGCCGGATATACACCTTACTATGTAGCCGGTATATGGATGGGTTATGATACACCCAAGAAAATAAACTATGATAAGAGTTATCATCTAATTGTATGGCGGACGGTAATGGACGCCTTGCATGATAATCTTCCATACAAGGATTTCGAGAAACCGGAAGGCATAATAACCGCAAGCTATTGTGCTATACAGAATGCGGCGCCTATAGACGGAGTATGTTCGGCTGATTACTATGGCGCAGGATACTATGGAAATATGGTTTCTACGGACTATTGTGTGGAAGCGACTGCACCGAAGTCACAATGTACTGCCCATTCAATGTACAGAATATGTACTGAAAGCGGATGCCTTGCAGGTCCTAACTGCCCTGACGATGTGGTTGAAGAATATTCACTTGCAGTTGTCAACGGACAGATAGTAAACAGACCAAGCAAAGAATCCTGTGCTGAAAGCGGTAAGCTTTATATCGATATCAGCCAGACCTGTTCACTCACAACCCACGGATCATCAGAAACATCTGTTCCGGATGATATGGTAATCGGCGGCGAAGGCCTCAACGGCGAAGGAGAAGGCAGCACAAATAACGGCCAGTCCGGAGATTCAAATTCCGGCATCCACCAGAGCGGCAACAGCGGTTCAGACAGCGACGGTCAGGAATTTGTTATTGGTGCTAACTAAAGAAGCACAAAGCTAAATTCTTCTTTAGAAAAGATATATCAAGAGATCGGCATAAAAATGCCGGTCTCTTTTATTGTATAAAGCTATATTCCAATTGGCCTATGCTTTTTATCAGACAAATAAAATAGCCCTGAAATCATAGGATTTCAGGGCTATTTTCATAATTGTTTTAAATTATCTGTATCTATTATATTTGTCTCTTCTCTTGTCCTTTTTTCTTCTGCGTCTGCCGTTATTTATTCTGCTTGTGTCATATACATTGCTTCTGTTATAGTAATTTCCCTTTATTTTGTATCTCTGTTTTCTCTTATGTCTTGCGATCATTATAAGGATAATTATAAATATTACCACCAAAGCACAGGCTGTATATTTAAGATTTTCCTTTGCGACCGCCTTAGAAAAAAAAGTTTTCAAATAATATGCTGAAGTATTGAAAATATTGGCTTTTTTGACCTCTGAAGCCGCATAACCTTCGGTCTCGCCAATTACTTCGCCATTAAGAGTAAATCTTAATGTGCCTATTTTAGCGCCTTTTTCAACGGGTGCCTGCAGCTTATCTCCGCCATTGTCATATACTATCTCGGTTTTTACCGAAGCGGCCTCTTCCGCTGTAAGATACTGTGTCATTGGTGTATTGATTGAAACTTCTACAGTGTCTCCGTTAAGTTTATTGTGTCCCGTAAGCTCAGCAGTCGCAGCTATTCCTTCGGGTCTGTATACGACCATATCATAATTATTGAATGCCCAGTCAAAGAGGTTTATTGCGTCCTGCCATCTTCCGGGGTCCTCTGAATTCATAATTATGGCTATCAGATTTTCATTTCCGTTTGTGGCTGAAGCGGCAACACAGTCTCCCGCCTGATCTGTAAATCCTGTCTTAATACCTGTTGCATATTCATAATAGTTTGCTCCGCTTAATAAGAGCTCGTTATGGCTGTACCAGGTATATTCCCTTGTTGTTCCTTCAACATTATACTTCTGCTTTCCTGCACTGTTTCCGGAGAATGATGTTTCCTTAGCAGCCTCTTTTATCATATCATACTGCATCGCTGCAGCCGCTATAAGAGACATATCGTATGCCGTTGTATAGTGGTTATCGTCGTGATAACCGTGGGCGTTTACAAAGTTTGATTCCGTACATCCAAGGGATCTGGCTTTTTCATTCATCAGGCCCGTAAAATATTTTTCGGCCTCTTCAAATGTTATGTTTTCGCCCAGGTTCTTTTTTGCCACCGCAGACGCCGCTGCATTGGCTATATCATTACCGGATGGTATTATAAGTCCTCTTACAACGTTTTCAACCGTTACAACGTCGCCTACATAAACTCCGGCACGGCTTGAATCAAGAGGAACTTCATTTATGGAATAATCAATAGTTATGGTCTCGTCAACAGCCATATTGTCAAGAAGAACCATTGCTGTCAGCATCTTTGTCATACTGGCAGGATACATTTTCTGATGGTCATTCTTTTCATATAAAATTCTTCCTGTATCGGCATTGATAAGTATTGCGCTCTGAGCTGCAACCGTAGGAGGTGCCGACGCTGAAGCTGTACCGCTTTCCTCCGCATAGGCCGTTACAGAAAATACAGTGGCTAAAGCAGCAAGTGAAGCAACAAGTCTTTTAAAGGTTCCCATTAAAACCACCCTCTCATATAAGACCCTTGTCAAGCATAGTCTGTACGCCTGTCATTATTCCTATTTTTGCATGGTGCCAGCTTAATCCGCCCTGCATATATACAATATACGGAGGCTTTATGGGGCCGTCGGCACTAAGCTCTATGGACGCTCCCTGTATAAAGGCTCCGGCAGCCATTATTACATCGCTGTCATAGCCGGGCATAGCCCAGGGCTCAGGTGTCACATAGCTGTCAACTGGAGCTCCTTTCTGGATTCCTTCACAGAAAGCGATAACCTTTTCGGCTGATTTCATTTTGAGTGACTGCACTATATCTCCTCTTTTTACATTAGAAGGAGGAAGCACCTCTATTCCGATGTTTTCAAAAAGTCTTGCCGCAAACATAGCGCCCTTAAGACTTCCGCATACTACCTGAGGAGCCATAAAAAGTCCCTGTATCATTGACGGTGTAACGCCAAGGGTTGCTCCTACTTCCTTACCCATACCTGGAGCGGTAAGTCTGAAAGCCGCGTTGTCCACATACTCTTCTTTTCCTACTATATATCCTCCTATGGGGGCAAGTCCGCCGCCGGGATTTTTTATGAGTGAGCCTACACACAAATCAGCTCCAACATCAGTAGGTTCAATGGTCTCAACAAATTCGCCGTAGCAGTTATCAACCATACATATAACATCAGGTCTTATTCCCTTTATAAATGATATAAGGTCACCTATTTTTTCAACCGTAAAGGATTCTCTCCAGGCATATCCCCTTGAGCGTTGTATTTCCACAAGTCTGATTTTTTTATTTTTAAGGGCACTTCTTATGCCTTCATAGTCAAATGAACCGTCTGGAAGCAATTCTGTCTGGCTGTATGTTATGCCGTATTCCGCAAGGGAGCCCCTTTCCTTTCTTATGCCGATAACGCCCTGAAGTGTATCATAGGGCAAGCCTACGGGTGAGAATATCTCATCTCCGGGTCTTAAGTTTCCGGCAAGGGCAACCGTAAGAGCATGGGTGCCTGATATTACCTGGGGTCTTACAAGTCCTGATTCGGCATGGAATACGTCAGCATATATGTTTTCAAGTACTTCCCTGCCCAGGTCATTGTATCCGTAACCTGTTGTTCCCGCAAAGTGGACATCACTGAGCTTGTTTTTCTGCATGGCATTTAAAACCTTATACTGGTTATACTCGGTTATTTTGTCGGCTTCGGCAAATCTTTCCTTTAATTCTTCCTCAGCTGTCTCAGCCATTTTAAGTACTCTGTCGGATATTCCGTAATTCTCTCTGAGAAAATCCGCTGTTTCTTTGTTAAACATAAATCTTTCACCTTATCAAATTATATTTTTATCTTTTAGTTCATTTATCATTGTTTCTAAAGCCTTCTGCTTATCACCGGAAGTCATATCTATCCATGTTCCTTCCGTCTGTCTTCTGAACCAGGTAAGCTGCCTTTTTGCAAAGTGGCGTGTATATTTTTTAATATCGTCTACTGCCTTTTCAAGAGTTATCTCGCCGTTAAAATAAGGAATAAATTCCTTATAGCCTAACCCCTGCATACTTACAAGGTCCGGAGAATATCCCATATTAATAAGATTTCTTACCTCGGCTTCAAGGCCGTTTTTCATCATAATATCGACCCTTAAGTCTATCCTATCGTATAATTTCTGCCTGTCCATATTAAGGACAAAAAAAGCAAGATTATACGGTGATTCCTTCTGTTTTGCTTCCCTGTTATGTTCTGACATTTTTTCGCCTGTCAGTCTGTAGTATTCAAGCGCTCTGGCTACCCTTTTCACATTGTTGAAATGGATTTCCGAGGCATATTCAGGGTCAACCTCAGAAAGCATTTTATGCAGCTTTTCGGGTCCTTCTTTTTCCGCTATTTTATAAAGCTCTTCCCTTATGCCTTCTCCGCTTTCTTCCGTGAAGTCATTGTCGTATACAAGAGCGTTTATATAAAATCCTGTGCCGCCGACTATTATGGGGATATGTCCTCTTTCGTATATGCCGTTCATATATTCCTTGGCTTTTTTCTGGAATATCATAACATTATACTCTTCATCGGGATATATCTCATCAATAAGAAAGTGCGGTATTCCGCACATTTCTTCATAAGCAGGCTTTGCCGTGCCAATATCCATATATTTATAGACCTGCATAGAATCGCCTGAGATTATCTCTCCTCCGATTTTCTGCGCAAGCTCTATTGATAAATCGGTTTTGCCGCAGGCTGTTGGTCCGGCAATAACAATCAGGGGTTTTTTCACTGTTCATCACCCTTTACTGTATCCTCTTAAATTTCTTTTCAAGTTCATATTCTGTCATTTCTATTATTGTCGGTCTTCCATGCGGGCAGCTGAAAGGATTTTTCAACGAAAGCATTTTAACTATAAGCTTTTGGGCTTCCTCATTGGTAAGCCTGTCTCCTCCCTTTACAGCCGCTTTGCAGGCCATTGTTGCCAGATTCAAAAGTTTGGTATCATATATGCTGTTTATATTTTCTGTCTTTATTGTATCGATTATATCCATAAGAAACGATGTTGAAGCAGGTTTATCAAAAATATACGGCACACTGTAGACAAAGTAGTCACCGTTATTTTCCTTTATTCCAAACCCAAAGTTCCTTATTTTATCGATATTTGCCTCTAAAATGTCCTTTTCGGTATCGCTTAAAAGAAGTCTTTCTTCCGAAACAAGATCCTGAGACACAATATTTCCGTTTTTAAAATCATTGGAGAATTTCTCAAACAGCACCCTTTCATGGGCGGCATGCTGGTCGATAATAAAAATGCTTCCCCTCTGCTCAATTATCCAGTATGTATTAAAAATCTGGCCTATTATTCTATAGTTATCAAAAAACGGCTTTTCATCGGAAAATGTCTCGGGCTCAGATGTTTCAACGTTCTCAGTTTCAACAGAACTTTCTACCTTTTCCTGAGTTTCGTATGTTTCCTGCTTTTCCTGGATTTCTGCCGTCTTTTTCAGCTCACTCCAGTCGGTAAACCCTGCCATTTCCTTCTTTATGTTCTCTACCATTTTCATATGTTCAGGCAGAATTTCGGGATTTGTTGAAGGTTTTGAATGAGGCTTCGAGACTTTATATTCAACCGGTGGCTCCCTTAAAACAGAAACATCTTCATCTTTATGGCCCATTCCCATAAGAAGCATTTCCGCTGTCTTTCTGTCGTTTTCGGACACGGAATGGCTGAATCCCATTTTAGCCGCTTCGTCTCTTATTGAACCGCTTTTTTTATTTTCCTTTATCTCTTTTATTTCTTCCGCCAAGCTCTTCTCAGGCTCGTTGTTAGAAACAATGTTTATCTCCTGCTGTACAGGTTTTATTATAGTCTCAGGCGCATTTATAAATTCTCTTACGGCGCTTGAGGGTCTGCTTTCCCAGTCCGCGCCCTTTATGAGCACCTTATCCTTAAAAGTATTTACAATACTGTCATAAACAAAACGGTATACGGCATCATCGTCTCTGAATCTTACTTCCAGTTTTGCAGGATGCACATTGACATCTACCATTGTAGGGTCAATATCCATGGAAAGTATATAAACAGGGAACTTTCCTATCATCATTCTTGTCTTATAGGCTTCTTCAGCCGCCGCAGAAACAACACTGTTTCTTATAAATCTTCCGTTAATAAAAAGATTTTCCGAGCTTCTGTTGGCCTTAGACAATTCCCGCCTTCCTATAAGTCCGTTTATCTTCATTTCCTGGCCTTCCGATGAAATATTAAGCATCTTAAAGGCAGTATCCTTGCCATAGACATGATAAACCGCCGTCTTAAGGTCATTGTTTCCTGACGTATGTATTATAACGGTTCCGTTATTTATATATTTAAAGGATATTTCCGGATGTCCAAGGACAAATTTCATAACAACATCGGAAATATTGCCTGCCTCTGCTGAAGGTTTCTTT
>CABPCX010000039.1 GCA_902406135.1 uncultured Eubacteriales bacterium | reverse complement strand
CCGGATATATGATTTCGGGAGGCTTATTATTTTTTATTAAAAGACTAACACAGTTTGCCTGTCGAAAAAGGTAATAAACGGCAATGAGATTTAAACTATTTGAAAATAAATAATAAAGGCAGTATCGGTACTTATATATCCGATACTGCCCAAAAACAGGTTATATATTATTAGAAAATCTTTTTAGAATATTGATTTGTTTAAAACTTTTATTTCATTTTGTTTTTATCAAAATATTTGACCAAGTCATATATCAAATTTATTTCTTCTTCATTAAATCTGCTGATATCAAGTTTCATATCACTTTCTATCCCTAATATATAGTCACTGGACACGTGAAATAAATTAGCAAATTCAACCACATACTGAGTTGTCGGCGTTGATATTCCAAGTTCCCATGCGTTAACGCTGGATCGTGTAACATTCAATTTTCTTGCCAGTTCAGCTTGTGACATTCCGCTTTTTTGCCTCAGTGATTTAATTCTCTCAGCCAACATCAGAACTCAACTCCTTTGCTGTCTGTAGTATATAATATCTATTATAGATAATTCATTATCAATATATGTATAGTTTAATTGACACAAATTGATTGGTAAGCTATAATAAGTTTAAATCTATGAAAGGAGCCTAACTATGAGTAAGGAAATTGAATGCCAATATATAAGAAAGACTTTTGATGACTACGAGAGAACAAATCTAACACAAAACTCTTTTCACTCTTCAGAAGATATAGGTTTAATTTGTGAGAGATGTGGATCTGTTTTTTTACAAAAGATGGATCAGGGTAAATGCCCTATTTGTAACAGCAAAAATTTTTATAATACATATAAAAAATTATCTCAATTAGATAAAAGTGACATCGAAAATATTGCTAATACTTTCTTCCTTGATGGTAACTATAAAGGCTATAAAGATTTCTATATTGTTAAGCAAAAACTAAAAAAAGAGTTTGCTATAATTGAAGCTACATACGGCTGGGCTGATTTTATTGGAGATTCTGTTTCAAATATAAAAAGATATGCTTCAAGTTATCTTGGTATTGATGAGCAATTATTACAGTTTAAAGTTGTTATTAAGGAGTCAAAAGGACTCTTTTCATCAACCCCCGCTAAGGTAAAAGTGCATATTGTTAGCGATCTTGATAACTCTGATTTCTCTGAAAAAGATATTATTTATCGTTTCCACATTGGTTCTACAGATTTGAGCTTAAATTTTACAAGGAACAAAATTATTTTTTATAGTGATCTCACATCTTATGCTATATATAAATTCGATGATATAATTAATTTGGAAACAACTATAGACAGCTCCGGTATATATTGCTATGTTATTCACTATAAATATAATAACGGTTTCTTTTCAATAAAATTTAAAGCCGACATAAATTTTAAATTTCTAATTTTCTTCCATACTTTACTTGATAAACATCATCCTAAAGTAAACACTCCAAAGATATACACAAGAAATTCTCATTCTTCTTATGCTTATCGGACATCATATAAGATAAATGGTATTGTTGACTACGATTATGGTATTTTTGCTAACGGAGCTTGGGGAATTGGCAGAGAAAACGACAATCTTTATTTTTCTGCACCCAATTCTCTTAATCTGGATTACCAAGTATGCTTTGACATAAACAACATAAAGTGGTTTAAAAATGTAGGCAATATATTTAGCGAGAACATTATATCCGGTGGCGGCGGTGGCGGCTATTATCGGCGGAATGGTAGCCGGCCCTACCGGTGCTATCATTGGAAGCAGAAAAAAAACGGACCCTATCAAAAGCGAAATATCTATACATGATGATCGAATGATTCAGTTAGAATATTACTATGGTCCAAACAGAGAATTAAAAAGTTTATTTATTGATAAAAACGCATATTCGGCATTGGACACTCTTATCCCCGAAAAGAATTATGAGTATATAATGAATAACGGTAATGTTGAAAGCCAGCCTCAAAACAATAATAACTCAGATTATATCGAATTACTCAAGCAATTAGCCGTTTTAAAGGAACAAGGCATATTAACTCAAGAAGAATTCGAGTCAAAGAAAGCCGATTTGCTAAATAAAATCTGATAATTAATCCATTATAAAGGCAGAACCAGTTTCTGCCTTTTCTATTTGTCTTTTTATCCTATATAACTTGAATTTCCCGTCCCATTTATATAGAAAACCACGATTTTTGCTGAATTTAAGCCAAAAACCTCACTTTCTTCATTGCCAATGGCGGTACAATATGATAAACTCAGAAATGTTGAAAAAATATATAAAAAGGTATGTGTATAAAATGTTCACTGCAAAAGAATTTGTAAAAGTTAAAAGCCTTGAAGAGGCCTGGGAACTTAATCAGCGCCGCAGCAACAAAATAATCGGCGGCATGATGTGGCTCAAAATGTCCACATCTCACTTAAACAAACTTATAGATATGTCAGAGCTTGGACTTGGTACCATTGAGGAGACAGATGAGGAATTTATTATCGGCTGTCTTACACCTCTGCGTGACCTTGAGCTTCACAGCGGGCTTGATTCATACAGCTGCGGAAGCGTTAAAGAGGCTCTCCGCTCAATAGTCGGCGTACAGTTCAGAAACCTTGCCACTGTAGGCGGAAGTATTTTCGGAAGATACGGTTTTTCCGATGTCATAAGCGTATTTATGTCCATGGACAGCTATGTTGAGCTGTATAAGGGAGGTATTGTTCCCCTTAGTGAGTTTGTCAATATGAAGCACGACAATGACATTCTTGTACGCCTTATAGTTAAAAAGACACCTATGAAATTCCATTATTATTCCGTAAGAAATACAAGGACAGACTTCCCTGTGCTTACCTGCGCGGCAGCAACAGACGGAAAGAAAATAAGAATAGCCGTAGGCGCAAGACCCGCAAAAGCAACAATATTTGAAAAAAATCTTTCAGACTGCAAAGATGCGGAAAGCTTTGCCCTTGAAGCGGCAGAAAAAATAGAGACAGGAAGCAATATGCGTGCCAAAGCGGAATACAGAACCCATCTTGCAAAACGCGCCTATGAAGGCTTTGGAGGTGTAAAATAATGCTCGTTTCAATAAATCTCAACGGAAAAACAATCAATCAGGAAATAGAGCCTGATATGCTTCTTATAGATTTTGTTAGGGAAAACGGCTGCCTTAGTGTTAAAAGGGGCTGTGAGACTTCAAACTGCGGACTCTGCACGGTACTTCTTGAGGACAAGCCTGTCCTTTCATGTTCAGTCCTTGCCGCAAGGGCCGACGGAAAGAGAGTACATACCCTTGAAGGGCTTCAGGAAGAAGCCGCCGAATTTACACAGTTCATAGCGGACCAGGGTGCCGAGCAGTGCGGATTCTGCAATCCCGGTTTTATTATGAACACCATAGCTCTTTTAAGAGAAAATCCTTCTCCCTCGGAAGACGAAATAAAGGAATACCTTGCCGGCAACCTCTGCCGATGCTCCGGATATGAGGGACAGCTTAGAGGAATACAGGAATTTTTGAAAAGGAAGAATGGCAAATGAGATTCGTAAACCAACCCATACGAAAAAAAGACGCGATGCAGCTTTTAAGCGGAAAGCCCGTATACACACAGGATATAGCTCCCGCTGACTGCCTTGTTGTAAAGCTGCTCCGCTCTGTTCATGCAAATGCGATAATAAAAGAAATAGACTGCCGTGTGGCTGAAAAAATCGAAGGCATCGAAGCCATATTCACTTGGGAAGACGTTCCCCAGGACAGCAGAAGATTTACCCTTGCCGGACAGACTTATCCGGAGCCCAGCCCCTATGACAGACTTATCCTTGACCGTCATGTACGTCATGTAGGCGACCCCGTTGCCATTGTGGCCGGAAAGGATGAAAAGTGCGTTGACCGCGCCATATCATCTATAAATGTAAATTACGAAGTACTTGAGCCCGTTCTAGATTTTCATAAGGCTCTTGACAATCCCGTTATTATACATCCCGAAGACACTTGGGAAAGTATATGTCCCGTAGGCGCTGACAACAAAAGAAATCTCTGTGCCCACGACGAATGTTCCGAGGGTGACGTGGACGAAGTAATGAAAAACTGTGATGTCATAATCGACAGAGTTTATCATACAAAAGCAAACCAGCAGTCCATGATGGAGCCTTTCTGCACATTCTGTACCATGGACCATTTCGGAAGACTTAACGTGGTAAGTTCAACACAGATAGTTTTCCACTGCAGAAAAATAATAGCAAATGCCCTTGGCATACCCAAAACAAAGGTTAGAGTATCAAAGCCCCGTATCGGCGGAGGATTTGGTGCAAAACAGACTTCCATATCCGAAATATATCCTGCTTTCGTTACATGGAAGACAGGAAAGCCTTCAAAAATAGTCTTTTCAAGACAGGAATGTCTTACTGCTTCCACACCCCGTCATGAGATGGAAATGCATGTCCGTCTCGGTGCCACAAAGGACGGCATAATAAAGGCCATTGACCTTTATACCCTTTCAAACACAGGCGCCTATGGAGAACATGGACCCACAACAGTAGGTCTTTCAGGACATAAATCAATACCTCTCTACGGAAAGGTAGAAGCATTCAGATTCAACAGCGATGTAGTATATACAAATATAATGTCATCGGGTGCATACAGAGGATACGGCGCTACCCAAGGACTTTTCGCCGTTGAGTCTGCCGTAAACGAGCTTGCCCACAAGCTTGATATGGACCCCTTTGAAATAAGGGAAAAGAACATCATCCATGAGGGCGATGTTATGCCTGCTTACTACAATCAGGTAAACACAAGCTGTGCCCTTGATAGATGTCTTGCAAAAGTTAAGGAAATGATAGACTGGGATAACAAATATCCCGTAAAATATATCGGAAACTCCAAGGTAAGAAGCGTTGGTATGGGTATGGCTATGCAGGGCTCAGGAATTACTGACGTTGACGTAGGTTCAGCTATCCTTAAGCTTGAGGAGGACGGCTTCTATACCCTTATCATCGGAGCGGCAGATATGGGCACAGGCTGTGACACAATACTTTCCCAGATAGCCGCCGAAGTTCTTGAATGTGAATATGATATGGTAAATGTGGCAGGAGCTGACTCAGACATATCACCCTACGACTCAGGCTCATACGCATCAAGTACCACATATCTCACGGGTAAAGCCGTTGAAAACTGCGCTATTGAACTGAGAAAGAGAATAATTACCCTTGGAGCGAAAATGCTTGGCTGTGATGAAAGCGAAGCCGAGTTTGACGGAAAATTTGTTTTCTGCACAAAGGACGGAAAAACAGAAAAGGCGTCTCTCTTTGATATTGCCGCAGCATCCACCTGCGGAAACAATATTGCCCTTGTAACAAGCGATACCCACAGCTCACATATATCACCTCCTCCCTTTATGGTAGGTGCGGCTGAGCTTGAAACTGACCTTGAGACAGGAGAAACAAGAGTAATAAACTATGCGGCTGCCGTTGACTGCGGAACACCCATAAATCCCAATCTTGCCCGTGTACAGGCTGAGGGCGGTATCCTTCAGGGAATAGGTATGGTCCTTACGGAAAACATAACCTATGACGATAAGGGAAATGTCCTTGAAAACTCATTTATGCAGTATAAAATACCTTCAAGGATAGATATTGGCCATATAAACGTTGAGTTTGAAAGCAGTTATGAAGGAGAAGGCCCCTTCGGAGCAAAATCCATCGGAGAGGTAGTTATTAACACTCCCCTTCCCGCCATTGCAGATGCGGTATACAATGCCACAGGCGAGCGTTTCTGCGAGCTTCCCATAACACCCGAAAAAATAGCCATGGCTGTTGCCAAAAACGGCTCACCATTTTTAAAATAATTAAAAAAGCATCATCTGCTTATCAGATGATGCTTTTTCTATTCCCCATTTTCTTTGTTTTCCTTTTGTACCACTTTAACGGTCACGCTTTTTTCTACTGTTTTGCCGTTTTTATGGACGGCGGTAATGTCCAAAGTATATGTACCCGGTATATTGACATCCATGTTATCCCTGTATTCAAGAGTTATGTTTTCTTTATTGCCCTTTATTTCTATGTAGTCGTCCACACAAAATCCGCTGCCGCATTCGATTTCGATTACATCAGGAACATAAATTTCAAAAGATGTGGAAAAAACACATACATATATTATTGCCAATGCCGCTGCGGCCAGTAAAATCCACTTTTTCATATTCCCACTCCTTAATACATAAATTTACTACAATACCCCTTTAATTTTAGTAAATATATTTACTAAAGTCAATAATATTAAAAATAAAATGTTAACATCAAATCAAAATGGCAGGTGATTAGGTGGATTATATTCAGCGAATAAGAAATTTAAGAGAAGACAATGACAAAACTCAGGTCGAGATAGCAGAGATACTCGGAACATCTCAGACCATGTATGCCAGATACGAAAGGGGAGCAAACGAACTTCCCATAAGGCATCTCATTACGCTCTGCAAATATTACAAAGTGTCAGCCGACTATATTCTTGGACTCTCAAATAAAAAGAAAAATGTTTAAAAACCTCGGAAAATATGCTATCATCAAAAATAGTTCTTTTCCGAGGTGATTTTTTTGGATACAAAAATATATATGTGCGTCTATAACTTCGTTCAAAAGCACAAGGCACTTCATAAGCCTATTATATTTATAAACGATATGTCCCCCAAAGTTATGATGGTTCTTTTTTACGGTATGATGCCCATACTGGCCATAAAGCTTGACCCCAGGATATTCGCCTTTGCGGCAATGCCCCTTATAGAGCTGGTGCTGGTCACCCGTTTCAGAAACAAGATAGACCGCCCCAGACCCTTCGATGTGCTTGATGTTACGCCCTTAGAAAATCATTCCAGCGGCCACAGCTTTCCAAGCCTTCACTGCTCAAGCTCCTTTGTTATAACCACATCTCTGTTTTATATAAACACGACCCTTGGCATTATCGGTCTTGTGGTATCAATTTTTGTGGCTTTATCCAGGCTTTTCGCTGGGGTGCATTATCCTTCCGACATACTGGCAGGTATAATTATAGGTCTTTTATTCGGTACGCCGTATTTATTCTTATAAAAATTAAAGCGCTTATTTCTAAGCGCTTTTTGTTTTATGCCTCTGATATTTTGTCTCTCATCATAAGGTTATAAACAACATCTCTGGCATCGTCGCCTCTGAAGAGTATGCCGTTTATGGCCTCTGTGATAGGCATACTTACATTGTATTTCTTTGCAAGCTCATAGGCCGCCTTTGCGGTATTTACACCTTCAACGACCATATGTACCTCTTTAAGGGTCTCATCAAGGGATTTGCCCTGGCCTAAAAGTATTCCCGCTCTCCTGTTTCTTGAGTGCATACTTGTACATGTAACGATAAGGTCACCTATTCCGGAAAGTCCGAAGAATGTTTTTTCTTCTCCTCCCATGGCAACTCCAAGTCTCTTTATCTCAGCCATTCCCCTTGTCATAAGGGCTGCCTTTGTATTGTCTCCGTATCCAAGACCGTCGCTCATTCCCGCAGCCAGAGCGATTATGTTTTTCATGGCCGCGCCTATCTCAACGCCTATTACGTCTGTGTTTGTATAAAGTCTGAAAACAGGGTTGCTGAATTCATGCTGTATCATTTTTGCAGTCTCTTCATTTTTAGCCGCAATTACCGCCGCCGTAGGTACTCCCCTTCCGACTTCTTCGGCATGGCTTGGTCCTGAAAGCACCGCTACTTCACATTCAGGTGCACATTCCTGTATTACTTCCGCAAGGGTCTTAAGGCTTCCGTCCTCCAGTCCCTTTGCCACGTTTACTATTATCTGGCCCTTTTTGAAATAGGGTGAGAATTTTTCCATATTAAATCTTACAAACTTTGAAGGAACAGCCGCGATTATTATTTCCGCGTCTTTGACCGCTTCTTCGGGTGATGTAACTATTTTTATCTCTTTTCTGATGGGCACCCCGGGAAGGAATTCCTTATGTTCCCCATCTTCGCGTATTCTTCTTGCCTCTTCCTCCTGCCAAGACCATACAGTTACGTCGTGGCCGTACTTGTCAAGCATTACCGCAAGAGCCGTACCCCAGCTTCCGCTTCCGATAACGGATACCTTTTTCATAACTTACATCTCCTTCTTTTTAGGTTTGAGTTTACCGATTATATCAAATCTGCTTTCTGTTCCGTTTATAAGTCTCTTTATGTTTTCTCTGTGCTGTATGAAGGCTAAAACCACCAGCGCCGAAGTTACTGCCACAACTTCACTTGGATACCCGCTTATATACAGTGATACGGGTATAAGCACGGAAAGTGTGAGCGATGTGACCGATACATATCCGCTGAGCAGAATAAGTATTGCTATTATGTATACGAATATGGCAGGAATGGGGAATGCTCCGAGCATCATTCCAAGCATTGCCGCAATTCCCTTGCCGCCTTTAAATTTATGGAAAAACGGAAAGTCATGTCCGATTATGGCTCCGGCTGAGCCGTAAAAACCCTGCCACAACGGCATTTTCCTTAAAAATAAAATAGCATATATAAAACGCCGCCGCCGACTTAAACACATCGCAGAAAAATGTTATAAGTCCTTTTTTAAGTCCAAGGACACGAACCGTATTTGTGGTGCCTAAGTTTCCGCTTCCCTTTTTGCTCAGGTCCACTTTACTGAATCTTCCCACAAAATACGCTGTCTGTATACATCCTAAAAAGTAGCCTATTACAAGACATATAACTCTGAACATTATTCTTTTTCTCCCTTTTGTCTCACTATGAAATGAATTGGTGTTCCTTTGAATCCAAAGTTCTGCCTGAGCTGATTTTCAATATATCTTCTGTATGAGAAGTGCATAAGCTCTCTGTCGTTTACGAATATAACGAATGTGGGAGGCTTTATTCCTACCTGAGTCATATAGTATATTTTGAGCTGGCGTCCTTTTTCAGCGGGAGGCTGCTGCATAGCCATGGCCTCAACAAGTACGTCATTAAGCACACCCGTTGAAACTCTGAGGCTGTTATTTGCATATACTTCCTTAACCGTATCAAGCATCTTTATAACTCTCTGTCCTGTGAGAGCGGATATGAACACTCTGGGAGCGTAAGCCATATAAGCAAGCTCGTTGGCTATATCCTTCAAGAATTTATTCATGGTCTTGTCGTCTTTTTCGATGGCGTCCCATTTATTTACGGCAATTATGGCCGCTTTGCCTCTTTCGTGGGCTATGCCGGCAATCTTTGTATCCTGGTCTGTTATGCCTTCCTGGGCGTCTATTACAAGTACAGCCACGTCGCATCTTTCAACGGCTGCTACGGCTCTGATTATACTGAATTTTTCAATATCTTCTTTTATCTTGCTCTTTCTTCTCATTCCGGCCGTATCGATGAGCACATATTTCTGTCCGTCCAGCTCAAAGGGTGTATCGATGGCATCCCTTGTTGTGCCGGGGATATTGCTTACGATAAGCCTGTCCTCACCGAGTATTCTGTTTATGAGAGATGATTTTCCAACGTTGGGCTTACCGATAAGGGCAACCTTTATTACGTCTTCTTCCTCAACGTTTTCTGCTCCTTCGGGGAAGTGGTCGCATACGGCATCAAGCATATCTCCAAGGCCCAGGGCCTGTCCTGCCGAAATAGGGTATACTTCGCCTATTCCCAGGCTGTAAAATTCATAAACGTCAAGGTTTTCCTTACGCATATCGTCTACCTTGTTTACCGCAAGGACAACGGGTTTCTTTGTACGTCTGAGCATATTTGCAACCTGTGCGTCGGCTTCGGTTACGCCCTGCTTAACGTCCGTAACAAATATTATAACATCGGCTGTCTCAATGGCTATCTGTGCCTGGTTGAGTATCTGTCTTAAAATTATGTCTTCCGCGTCAGGCTCCATTCCGCCTGTATCAATAAGTGTAAATTTATAATTCAGCCATTCAACATCTGCGTATATTCTGTCCCTTGTAACTCCCTGTCCTGAACAATAGATATCCTCTCACCGGCAAGCCTGTTAAAAAGAGTCGATTTTCCTACATTGGGTCTGCCTACAACGGCAACTATAGGTTTGCTCATTTATATATCCTCCATTATCATATTTACTAAACTTTCTGCGGAATTAAGCGCAATCTTTATTTTTATTCCAAGTTCCCTTTCAATATCGGAAATATAGATATCGTCAAGAAG
>CABPCX010000038.1 GCA_902406135.1 uncultured Eubacteriales bacterium | reverse complement strand
CTCATTGTTATTTGCGGAAAATATGATATCCATTTTTATTCCCCGTTTCCTGATGTGCCTTTATCTCTGCCTTTGGTTATGCCTTAGCAAGCCTGAAAAGCACTTCTTTTGCTATGTATTCACCAAATTCCTTTTTGGCGCTGTCATTGCTGTAGAGGTTCCCCTGTACAGTAAGATATACGTTTATATTGTTTCCGCCCTTTGGCACCCTGTCGGAGGGAGTTATTTTAGAGCCCGAAGGCAGGGTCAAAAGCTCAGGACCCCTTTCTCCCACCCAGGTGGTGCCGCCACGCCAGTATTGTGTGCCCAGGGCGTTTTTCCCAGGACTTTTATCGTTTCTTTCATCCTTGACGGTTATTTCCGCCTTGGCACTTCCTCCGCCAAAGAGATTTTTGAGCCATTGTGGCACAAGGGAGGATATGGGTGCTATTATATGTTCACTGACCCACTGGGACATACTCGAAAATACTGCCTTTATCCCTTCCCATACGGCTGAAGCCTTCTCCTTTACGGCATTTACCATATTTCCCAGATTGGTCTTTATTATCTCTATTTCACCGCTTATGAAGGATGTTACTTTATCCCAGTTCTGGTAAAGCAGATAAAGGGCCGTAACAACGGCAGTTATGCCAAATACAACCATACCAAGGGGAGTTAAAGCCATTGTGCCGTTTAAAAGTCCCCATACCACCTGTACACCGGTTATGGCAGTCTTTATCAAGCCGGCTGCCTTAACGGCTCCGTAAAATGTTGTGACCGCCACAGCCAGGGTCTTTATACCTTCCTTATGTTCCGATACGAAGGACGCCACAGCCGATACACCGCTTTCTATCACCCCGAAATAGTGGGCGGCTTTCTTCGCCAGGCGGTCAAAGGTGCCGTCCTTCTGCCACTGCTGCATCTTTTCCGATACCGACTGCAGTTTTTTCCTTATGAGGTCCAAAAGAGAGCCTGCCTTTACGCTTCCGTCCTCCTGCATACCCATTATTTTGGACAGTGCGCTTTTGGTTATGCCCGTGATGGTCGACCACATACCCTTTGTGGTATTAGCCATCTTTTCCATACCGCCGCTGTATTTTTCTTCCATAAGATCCACCAGTGCCTCATTGAATTTGGCAAGGTCCGTTATGCTTCCGCTATTATCTACCACCTGGACCCCTGACCATAGTTCATTGGCCCTTTCGGTCACCATAGCCTTGGTTATTCCAAATTCCTTGAGCCTTTCCAGCTCTCCTGTCTGGGCATCGATGAGCGCTTCCGTGGCCTGTATCAGGTCTTTATTTGTGGCGGCTGCCAGATCTCCCGATAAAGAAAGCCATTTATAGGCATCCATTCCCATGGATTCAAACTTTGAGGCCGCTTCTATCATCTGTCCGCCCTCATAGGGAGTTTTGTTGGCCAGATTTATGGCATAGGTCATTATGTCGGCGGCCTTTTGTGTATCCTTGGTGGCTGTCTCAAGCTGGGTCCTGTAGCCCTCCAGGTCAAAGGCTTCACTAAGGCCTGTTTTTACCGCCAGTCCGCCCAGGGCGGCTGCGGCTGCCGCTCCGAGCTTTACGGACTTTCCTATCATCTCATCGGCGGATTTTTTGAAGTTTTTGGCTAAAGAGACCATGCTTTTTGAAGCGGTCTGGGCTTCCTTTGACATTCCCTTTATGTTTTTAGATGCTTTTATGAGCCCTCCGGACATATTGTCCTTGAGGGTCAGTATGGTGCTTATAACCTTTGTGGACATGCTATTCACTCCCCGTCAACAGCCATTTTTTCCATATAAACCAGAGCCGCAGCCGTCATAAAACTCTTTTCCAAAGGTGTCCAGAGAGCCATTTCGCTGAGGCTGTGCCCCTTGAGCGCCCAGAACATATAAAGGTTTAGGTCTGGTTCTCCTTCTTCGATGGCTTTTTTAACGATTCGGCCCTGTCGCTTTTATTTATGTCAAATTCACTGTTGAGCTCAGCTCCTATCTCAAATACGGTCTGTGCCGAGAAAAGTTTTCCCACCACATCATAGGGGTCCTTTATATCCAAAGCCTCATGCAGCTGTGTATCGTGTAAAATGGGGCAGGTATCGTATATAAGATGGGAATAGGCGTCATACTGTTTTTCGGCGCTCTCTCCAAACTCATCAAAAAACCTCAAAAACTCGTCCTGGGTGGGAGTTCTGAATTCAAGGGACCTTTCCAGAAAAGGTATATCAATCTTAACGGTACGCTCCTTATATTTTGACTTCCACTCTATGGACCTGAGAAGATCGTCCATTGACGCATTTTCGTATTTTTCCTTAGTCATCATCTCACCCCTTTATTGTTTCCAGGTTTTCGGCGTGGGAGAATTTTATGGGGAAACTCTCCTCAATGGTTTTCTGTGCCTCAAACTTGGCTATGGACGCTTCGGTGAATACAACGCCTGTCAAAGCCCATCTTTCGGCCTGTCCCGTGGCACGGTTCTCCACCTTTGTGATTATTTTTGTGTCAGGTATAACGCCGCTTCTGAAACCTTCGGCCGTTTTTGCCGCCAGGGAACTGTTCATCTTATAGGTCTCAAGGGTGCCCTCACCGGCATATCCTTCGTATGCGGCATAGGTGGCAGGGTCTCCGCAGCAGGCAATATCCGAAAAGTTTCCGGTGAGCTTAAAATCCACACTTTTGACATTACATAAAAGCTCACCGTCCACCCATACGTTCCCGCCAATACCGTTTAAAAGTTTATTCCTATCCATTTAAAAACCTCCTCAGGCCAGATTTGATACAAATTCAAGATCTTCCATGGCCCCAAGTATTTTTATGCTGTTTGAAAGAAAGACCTTTCTCTTAAAGGTCATATTCCTTACCTTCGCCTCATCCCAGGAAGCCGCCTCGCTCTTTCCCGAGGCAAGCCATGCCGAACGCTGTTCCTCCACATCTACACTGCAGAGATTATCATAATTTTTATCCAGCACATTCTCATCGGCTAAATCCCTGAAATACCCGTTTACCGCCGAAATAAAAAGCACCTGGTTATCATACAGGTTTTTGTACTTTCCGCAGTAATCATCACGCCAGGTGGAAGATATATCGTCCTTTATAAGGTCCATGGCCTCGACTATATCTATGAATCTCATATCCTCGGTTTTTGTGGATCCGTCCAGGGTAGTCAGTGAGTTTATGCCCCTGGCTGCCTTTACACTCTCATCGTCGTTATAGAGAATGAACTCTCCCTTATCAAGGGCGGCGTCCCTGTCCTCCACTTCCTGGACGTATGAAAGATTTGAACACAAATATCCTGTAGCTCCCTGCTCCACATTGCATCCTGCAAGCATTCCTGCCAGGGACGGCGTATATTTTTCTCCGCTGGCCTCTCCTCTGGCGTCGTTAAATGTCACCTTTTCATTTACCAGATTGACTATATGCATACAGTCAGGAGCCGTAAGTCCAAACACCACGGCCTTATAGGTAAGGTTCTGGGCTTCCTGGGATACTATCCAGCTTTTAAGCTGTTCAAACTCCTCATTTGTGCCGTCCGCAATGGTTATCCAGCCGGTGGTGAGCCTTTTTTTGATGGCAGTTAAAGCATCGTTTATGGCACCCTCAGCCGGAATTTTTACCACATAGACCTCCTTTGCCTTAAAGCTTAGGGCATCGGTTATGTAGAGCATATTGGCGGCGGTATAATATGCCTTGTCAGCCGAAGCAGCGGCAGCATCGGTGTATTTCACAAAGCCTGCTCCTTCGGTATCATCCTTTATTATTAAAACAGCCGTCCCCCTTTCACTTCTCTGAATGAAAGTCGAGGCCAGCTGTCTGAATTTTATTTCTATGGCGGGCATGGTAATGCTCATTTATATCATCTCCTTATCTGCGCGCTGTCCGTATCCTCCGTTTCGTCCATACTGTCCGTGCGGCTTATTATGCTGTTTTCCAGCTCCTCCGCAAGGGGCATATCTTCCTGAGGTATTTCCTCAAGTATGGAAAAATCAAAACTGCACAGCATATTGCTGCCGTTTATTTCCGTCTGGACATTTTCCGGGTATATAACAAAATCATCGGTTATAAAAAGCGGCTCCAGCAGTTTTGTTTCCAAAATGTCAGCTATTTGCAGGGCTTCCGTGCGGTACTGCCTGGCATCACTGGTATAAAAATATATTTCACAGCTTATCTGCATAAATCTTGAGCAGGCGGATATGACCGTTCTTTCCAGATTATCGGTAAATATCCTGGCAGATGGTCTTTCGGGTTCCTTTTCATCGTTCGATATGACCCTTATTTCCCTGCCGTAGACTTCCGCTGCCGTTTTCCTTACGAAGGAGACCAAGCCCTCATTTATACGGCTCATACTTATCATCGGGCAGCCTCCTTTGTTATTTTTTCTATGAGTTTGTCCAAGTCGCTGTAAAATGTATTTTTAAAATCATCGGAGGCCGCTCCGAATACATTTCTTCCCGCAACGACACCTGTTTTTTCTCCCTTTCTTGCACCCCTGTTTATCACATGGTCGTGTCCCAATTCAAGGAGGTGCGCCTTTCTGTCTGCACTTTGAACACCTCCGGAGTATACGCCTTTTTTCTTAGATAACTTTCTCTTTTTTATTGAGGAATGGTAGTCACCATTTATTTTAAATACTGCCTTGACTGCTTCTCCCTTTGTTGCTTTAGTCACCCTTAGAGATTCTCTATTCATAAAATATGGCAGTTCCTTAGGCATTTTCTTTTCTGCGATTTCTAAAAGAGTGCTTGTGAACTTATCAAGCCCGGAAACGTCTATCCCCTGTGCCACTATTTTTCCTCCCTTCTGCAGTATATCTGTATCCTGTCACGCTGTTTGAAATATGGGTACACATACATAAAATGATACTTTTCACCGTCAAAAACAAAATACGGTTCCCTGAGATTTTTGGGAAGGGCTGCACTTCTGACTATGAACAGATGGGTTATCTCACTGCCTTCCATATCTCCGGCGATATTTACGTTTTTTCCAGACGACGGCGTTATGCCTGCCCACAGGGTTCCTAAATACTTAGGGACATCGCAGTCCTCGCCAATCTCATTCACCGAGGGCTCTGAAGCATACAGATCCACGGGATATTTAAGCTGGTTTACAAGATCATTCATAATCCTCACCCTCCAGCTGAAGCTGCAGAAGCAGACTTGAGTTTATCCAGGACAGCTTCTCATTTGTCGTATCGACACTATAGAGCCTGTTTTCATACATGGACGCTGTAATATTGAGAAACAGGAGCTTTACCCTGGGGTCTTCGGCGTTATAATCTCCCACCGCCGACTTTATATAATCAGCGGCTGCCTGCATTATGATTTCCAGTATTTCATCGTCACCGTCAAAGTCTATCCTAAGATACTTTTTGACTCTTATAAGATCCATAAGCTCCATGGCTTCACTCCCTTATTCCCATATTTCCCTAAAATCAGACGCCGGCTTCACCGTTTTCCTCAAGTGACGCCATTGCCGCAGCTGCCGGAGCTGAAAGAAGTCCGTAAACATAGCATTTGTCGCTTTTATCCGTCTGTACGGCATCAATGAGGGTTATTATCCTGCCCACGGTTCTGTTTTTCATAAAGCCTACGGATTTATCAAAATTAAGGGAGTCGCTTTCCGCATCCACAAAATAAACTCCGCTTTTCAAGTCCCCAATGAATATGGGCGAACCGTTCACCGACTCTCCGCTTACGTTGGGAAGTATATCGTCAGAGACGTATCTTATGGGGTGTCCCTTTAAAAGCATCCTTGTGGGCTGTGTGGGATCAGGCTGGAGTATGGGTCTTCCCATCTGGTCCTTTTCGTTATCCAGTATGTCATATCCGCTCTGGTTGGTGAGGTAAACACAGTTTAATGCTGCCGCCGGGTCGAGGGTCTTATTTACGACGCTTTTAACTCCCGAATAGCCCTCCACCGCCACGCCTGTTTTATTTTTCTTTGCGGCTTCAAGGAGCATCTTATTTTCCGTAACAGCCTTTTTTCTGGCAAATATGGATGAGATATATGAAAGAAGGTCCTCATCGGTAAAGTTTAAGAGTATGTTTGAAATACTTATGAAGCCGGCCTTAATCTTGAGGGCATAGGACACATTGGAGAACTTGATGTCATCGATATCCTTTCCGTCGGCGCTCTCATCAAGATCCACCAGCTCTGAAAGGGTCTCATAGGCTTCAACGGCAAAACTTCCTTTAAGGGCTGAGGCTTTCATATATCCGAAAATATCCCTTACGGAACCATAATCCCTCACAAGTTTTGTAATTGTAGTCCTTACGTCCACAGGAAGGATGTAGCCTTCACCGTTTTCTCCGTTGGGTGATGATGTGGTAGGTATTAAAAGAGCATTTTCAGCCTCGGTAAGATCGTGGCCAAGGCATCTTTTAAGAATGGCTCTTACTCCGCTTGACGCTCTCTTTGCCTCGGCAGGAGGGAGCTTGTCTATTTTATCCCTTAAACCTGTCCTTTCGGCATTTTCCAGCTCCTCCTGTATGGATATGAGAGCTTTATAATCATCTATTTCCTTCTTTTTGTTTTTGGCTTCCTCAAGTCTGCCCTCATCAATAAGGTTCTGGCATTCGCCTATCATTGAATCCAGATTTTTGAGCATCTCAACTGATTTTGTCATATTCGTTCCTCCTTAAGATAAAAAAACAGACATTATGTCTGTTGTAAGCTGTGGTTAAATTAATTTTTGCGGTCTTTAGGTAGCGGAAGGGGGCTGCCTTGGTGCCCCGAATGGTTGTGTCTGTCAAAAGCTTGAATTCAACGAGCTTTTGACGAAATATTTTTGATCCTTAGTTCATTCTTAAGCCTTTCACACTCCATCTGTAAACGCATTTTCTCTGTCTCATTTTTATCTGCTGCTAGTATGATATCACCGGGAATCCTGTTAAAATATTTCAGCATTTTATTATCGATGCTGTCCGAAATATATGCCTTGGAATTATCCAGAACGGCATTTTTAAACATAGCACATACATCTTTTGCTGTAAGCCACGTTTCTTCATTGAGCATACTGTCAAGGAGCGATGTGTCAAAGCTGTCTGCTGCCTTTTGGCTGTATACCTCTATGATGGTACCCTTTATCATATCCAAAGTGTCGGCAGCCTTTCTCAGGTCCTCGGCTGTACCCCATATCTGGGTGCTTGGATTATGTATGACCATATAGGAGCCCTCGGATATATGAAGTTCGTCATAACACATGGCTATGGCTGAAGCTATGCTTGCCGCAAGGCCGTCTATGTATACTCTTTTATGTCCCGTAAGCCTTGAGAGCATATTCCTTATGGCTTCTCCGGCAAATACCGAACCGCCTGCCGAATATATGTGTATATCGGCGTTTCTGCCTCCCACACTGTCGATGGCATTTTTAATATCCAACGGGCATACATCGTTTTCAGACCATTTCTCCCAGTCAGATGAAACTATATCGCCGTATATGTATATCTCGGCTCTGTCGTCGGTCATATTCCTGACACTGAAAAAACTGTTCCTGTTCATTTTCGTCCTCACCTCCTTTTACTTTCCGTCATACTGAACGCCTATCTGGTCAAGCCATACGGAAGCTCCGTTATATGCCAGCAGTCTGTCTGTGCCCTGAATAAAAGGCATGTCCTCCCTGGCCCTTGCCTCGGCAGGCGTTATGAATGAATTTTTTATGCCGGCAGCATAGGCATTATATCTGGCTTCTATATCCGCCCTGAGCAGTGCGTCTATATTGAACTTTGAATAAAGATTTTTCTCCCTGTCCTCTCCTGTCAAAAGCTTATAGTCTATCTCCTGTTCGTATTCCGTCAAAACTCCCTGGAGCGTATCGGAATAAAACAGTCTGTTCTGTTCGTAAATACTGCTGTAAGAGCTTTTTTCCAGGTCATTGAGCTGAAAGCTCTTAACACCGAAGGCATTGGATATATGCCTTGCGGTCAATCCCTGCAGCTCAAAGAACTGATTATCCACCATTTTTGTACTGAGCTGGGATACTCTGAACTGTGACGGTATGGGTATTACCTTTCCGGCATTTCTCACTCCGCCCAGATTTTCAAATTTTCTTTTTATTTTGGTCTGCTTTGCCTCGTCCAGGTCTCCTATGTACTCCACGATGACGGGGTCCTGCATACCGTTTTCATATTTCCCATAAAGTATAGAGCCTGACATCTGTTCATTGGCTATTACCGTCTCTATATATCTTTTTACAGGTATGCCCTTTATGCCGTCCAGGGAGAAATTTTTGAAATGGAGAAGCGCATCCTCGGAATATACGCTGTTTCCGTTGTAAATGTAATAAACATCGGGTTTGCCGTACAGTCTGCCGTATTCGTCTACTACTATCTCCATTTTGAGGCTGTCCAGAAGATAGATTTCCTTGAGCCTGCCCCTGCTGTCATAGGACGGCAGCCAAAAGGCATTGCCATATTCCAGCTTCTGAAACTCCGTGGCAAAAAGAAAATCATATATTCCCATAAACCTGTTGGGCCTGAGCCTTAAAAGCGAGTAGACTTCATTGTCAGATACCAGCTCACTGCCTCCCTTATCCAGATGTCTCATAATTTTTAGGGGCAGTTTTGCTATGGAATCACAGCGTATGCGCATACAGGAATAATAGGTTATGCTCTCCAGGGAGCGTCCCTTCCTCACATTGCGGGACATTAGCAGCTGCAGCCAGTCAAGGCCTCCTCCGTCGCTTCCCTCTGCACCTGTAGAAACGTCACCCGTATTTTCCTTGTTCTCAGTCAAAATATTGAAAAAGCTTTTTAATCCCATTTGTTTACACCTCCTTCCGCCTTTGCCATTCCTTTACCATTCATCGGATTCAAGCCATTTTTCCTCATCAAAACTGCTTTGTCCGCAGTCATAATAAAGCGCCAGCTTAAAGGCACACAGCGCCGCATCCACCGGGTCTATCCTCTTATCCGAGGCATCCTTATCTATTTTTATAAGCCCGTTGTTTTTCCTTACCACAGCGTTTGACATGGCGAAGTTTAACACCGGGTTTGGAAGATACAAAATATTCTTTTCATATACCTGCTCCCTGAATCCCGCCGTTGACTCATTAAGGGATCTGTAGGACTGGAATACCTCCTCCACGTCATAGCCCTCATTAGACAGGTCCATCATCAGTTTTGAGGCATTGGCAGGGTCAAAGCAAAGGCATTCTATATTCCAGCCGTTTTCCTCACAGGTCTTTGTAACGTAATTCATAACGCAGTTCTGGTCCACTATCTCCGTATTGGTAACGGTTATATATCCCGCCCTTTCCCAGGCGTCGTATGGCACTTTATCGACCCTTTTATGCTCCATAAGCTTAACCCTGTTAGGCACAAAGCTATGGCTGAACAGCACATATTTTTTGATTATGCCGTCCATAAAGGGTATCATAAACGCCACCGAGGTCAGGTCTATTTTCGCCGACATATCAAAGCCCACAAACACAGCCCTGTTTTTGAGACTTACGGGTATTTCATTTACCTCGCAGGCCTTCCATTTTGCCATATCCATATATCCGTCCTCACTGCGCTGAAGCCATATATTGAGCATCTTTGTCATAAAGGACGTCATTTCCTCCGGTATATCCTTTGCCAGGGCATAGGCGCTTTTTATTTTTTCCACGCCTTCGGGATAATACATCCTTATGGGATTGGCTTTCTTCCATTCGTTTATGTCTCCGGGCCTGTCCTCGTTTTCCGCTTCGTATATGTCTATGAGATATTCCTCGTTTGTTATATCAACATAGGGATTTAACACCGAAGAACAGTAGGTATATTCCTTCCTGTAGCATGGGGTGTTCAGGTCTGTGCCGGCAGTGGTTATTATAAGGAGCAGCGGCTCCTTTGTATTGGCGCCAAGGAACAGGTCATAAAACTCCGT
Organism: uncultured Eubacteriales bacterium; assembly: GCA_902406135.1. GTDB lineage: Bacteria > Bacillota > Clostridia > Lachnospirales > Anaerotignaceae > Metalachnospira. Next base: position 386 of record CABPCX010000038.1, on the reverse strand, counting down.
TGTCCTATGCTGGTGATATTCGTCCAGGCAGAGTACAGCCGGATTTGAACCGTCACCGCTCTGACGGTCATTTTTTGAAAGGGCTTTCATAAAACTGCCGCTCTTTTTGTGGCTTATCATATTTCCAACTTTCTTGAACTTTGGTTTAAGGGGGCTTTTGGTCAGCATATTCCAGGCTTCAGATATGATTATAAGGGACTGGTCCTTTTTGGAGCCGGCACAGTAGGTCTCATATATCTCACCGTTTTTTACCGCTCCCCTCGATATCTCATAAAGCAGTATGCCCGCCAGTTCCTGGGACTTGGCATTCTTCCTCGCCACTTCCTTGAACAGCTTTGTAAACCTTCTGAGTTTGGTGTCCTTTCTTCTCCAGCCGTATATCTGAC
>CABPCX010000037.1 GCA_902406135.1 uncultured Eubacteriales bacterium | reverse complement strand
AAAATGGAAACGGCCCTCTGCGGCGAGCTATCTCAAAAAAGCGGGTGTGTCATAGCCACCGGCGGCGGTGTCATAAAAAACGAGGAAAATATGAGACTGCTGAAAACAAACGGCAGTGTGCTCTATATAAAGGCGTCGCCTGAACATATCTATAAAAACATAAAAAACGATAAAACAAGACCGCTGCTCGACTGCGAGGACAAGCTTGAAAGAATAAAGACCCTTATGGAAGAAAGACGTCCCATGTATGAAGGAAGAAGTGACATTGCCGTGGAAATAACGGGAATGAACTCTTACGATGCTGCGGGGCTCATAAGGGAAACTCTTGAGAAGGAGAATATGATATGAAAAAGATATGTCTTATACATGGACCCAATATAAATTTTACGGGAATACGTGAAAAGGGAGTATACGGAAGCCTTTCCTATGACGAGATAAACGCCGAAATAAGAAAGAAGGCGCAGGAGATAGGCTTTGACATCGATATATTCCAGTCAAACCACGAAGGAGCCATAATAGACAAAATACAGCAGTGCTACGGACAGGCAGATGCCATAATAATAAATCCCGGAGCATATACCCACTACAGCTATGCCATAAGGGATGCCCTTGCATCGGTGGACCTTCCCGTAGTTGAAATCCATATGTCAAATATCCATAAAAGAGAGGAATTCAGACATACATCAGTTACGGTCCCCGTATGTACGGGACAGATATGCGGCTTTGGCTGGAAGGGATATTTGCTGGCATTGGATGCCGTAAAAAATATGTTTGAATAAAATTGGATATATTATTAAAAAATATATTGAAAAATCACGAAAAATAATTTAAACTTATATGAGACCTTTATACTGATTGAGGTATATTGAAATTTAAAATTTTGTGGCCGTAACAGGACGGCTTTATTATGAGGAGGAAAATTAATGATTTCTGCAGGTGAATTCAGATACGGTGTTACAATCGAATATGAAGGAGATATTTATATAATCCTTGAGTTCCAGCACGTTAAACCCGGAAAGGGCGCTGCTTTCGTTCGTACAAAGATCAAAAACCTTAAGACAGGTTCAGTGGTTGAAAAGACTTTCAGACCCACAGAAAAGATGCCTAAGGCTCATATCGACAGACTTGAGATGCAGTATCTTTACACAGACGGTGACCTTTACCACTTCATGAACACAGAAAACTTCGAGCAGATAGCTGTTAACGCTGCTGACGTTGGAGATACACTTAAGTTCGTTAAGGAAAACGAAATGGTTAAGATTCTTTCATACGAAGGCGAAGTATTCGGTATCGAGCCTCCTTTATTCGTTGAGCTCGAAATCACAGAGACAGAGCCCGGATTTGCCGGAAACACAGCTACAGGTGCTACAAAACCCGCTATCGTTGAGACAGGCGCTCAGGTACTTGTACCTTTATTCATCAACCAGGGCGAAGTTATCAAAATCGACACAAGAACAGGCGAATACCTCGGAAGAGCAAACGGCTGATAACTGTTTTATGAACTTAAGGGAATACTTTTGTATTCCCTTTTTTGTTTAGATACGCAGGTATTTAAGAGAGGAGATGCATTTATGAGAGAGGTTATTAAAAAAATATCGTATTTAAGGGGATTATGCAACGGATACGGTTTTGACAGAAACACAAAGGAAGGAACTGTGCTTTTGGGGATACTTGATGTGCTTGATGATATGGCGGATGCCATTGATAATCTCAGTCTCTGCACAGGCTGTGAGGATTCCGACGAAAACGAGGAAGAATACAGCTATGCTTTTATCTGCCCTAACTGCGGACAGGAGCTGGAAGTGGACGAGGAGATACTTAACAGCGAGGAAGAGCTTACCTGTCCTGCCTGCGGAAATATAATACCTGTTCTTAACGAATTTGCTGATTTTGACGATGATGAGGAGTAAAAACTTATCATAAAATAAGACTGTGAATTTTATTAAGTCCGGAAATGAATCCTCTTTGTATGTACTTAGAGAACATTTTCGGACTTTTGTTTTTTTATAATAAACATTTATGAAAAGACATTTACATAAATCATATTTTTTGCCGTTTTCAGAAGGAAATCGGCTTAATTTGCAGTATTAAATATATATAAGTATCAGGCATTGGGAGGTGGTTATTATGGGACTTCGTGAAAAGCAGGAGGAAATCGAGGATAAGATACTCGGCCCCTTTGCTTCAAAAAGCGCACAGACAAAGGGCAGGATGCGCAAAGAGGAAAAGTGTGACATCAGGACTGATTTTCAGAGGGACAGGGACAGGATAATACACTGTAAGGCATTCAGAAGAATGAAACATAAAACCCAGGTGTTCATATCCCCCGAGGGCGACCATTACCGCACCAGGCTGACCCATACGCTGGAAGTTGCGCAGATAGCAAGGACCATAGCCAGAGCGCTGTCTCTCAATGAAGACCTGACGGAAGCCATAGCCTTAGGCCACGACCTGGGCCATACTCCCTTTGGACACGCGGGAGAAGAAACTTTGGACGAGCTCCACAGAGAAGGCTTTGAGCATAATAAACAGAGCCTCAGAGTTGTGGATATGATAGAAAAGAACGGACTGGGACTCAATCTGACATGGGAGGTAAGGGACGGAATACTCAACCATAGGACAAGCTGTAAACCGTCCACCATGGAAGGCCTAGTGGTAAGACTTTCGGACAAGATAGCATATACAAACCATGATATTGACGATGCCATAAGGGCAGGAGTTATAAAAGATATACCCGAAGAATTCAAAGAAGTCATAGGCGACACCTCAAGCTCAAGGATAAATGCCATGATAAGGGACACCATATCAAACAGCGAGGGCATAAGGGATATAAAAATGAGCGACGATATGAGGGATACCCTCTCGGGATTAAGACAGTTTATGTTCAAAACCGTGTACCTGAGCGACCATGCTCTTAAGGAAAAAGAAAAAGTAAAAACAATGATATCGCATTTATACTATTATTATCTGGAACATCCCGAACAGATGGAGAGCGAATTTATGCATCTTATTAAAAACGGAGAGCATAAGGACACGGTAGTATGTGATTATATAGCTTGTATGACAGACAGGTTCTCAATAGCCACATTTAAGAAGCTTTTTATACCAAGCTCCTGGAATATTTACTGATAACTGAGGGGATATTTAATAACAACTTGCTAAATAGCGGCGTTCCTTTTGGGAAAGTATACAAACATTGAGAAAACAGAAGGATTTTAGGCATATGGTGTCGAATTTATAAAAGGCAGAACAGGTGGTAATGAAAAATGCTTTATCCTCAGGAGCTTATTGACGAGATAAGAACACAAAACGATATAGTGAGCGTGATCTCCGAATACATAGCGCTGAAACCCAAGGGAAGCTCTTATTTTGGGCTGTGTCCGTTTCATAATGAGTCCACACCGTCCTTTTCGGTAAGTGCGGACAAGCAGTTTTACTATTGTTTCGGATGCGGCGAGAGCGGAAACGTATACAGTTTTATTATGCGTATGGAAAACTGTGATTTCCCCGAAGCGGTTAAAAGACTGGCAGACAGAGCGCATATATCCCTGCCTGAGCCCGAATATTCCGCCGAAGCGGCAAGGGCTGAAAGGCTTAAACAGCAGATATATGAGATGCACAGGGCTGCGGGGAGGTATTATTATGCGGCGCTCCACAGCAGAAACGGCGAAAGAGCCCTTAAATACCTTAATGAAAGAGGCGTTAAAGAGGAGATACAAAAAAGGTTCGGAATAGGATATGCTCCTTCGGGAAGGGACCACCTTTGCAGATATTTAAAGGAAAAAGGCTTTTCCACCGACGCTATGATAAAAAGCGGACTGGTAATGGTTTCTAAGGACGGAAAGGGTCTGTATGACAGATTTTTCAACAGGCTGATGTTCCCCATATTTGATTTACAGGGACGTCCCATTGCCTTTGGAGGAAGAGTAATAGATAAGGGCGAGCCCAAATATCTGAACTCACCGGAAACGGTGGTTTTCAATAAAAGCAGGACTTTGTATGGTATGAACTTTGCAAAAGCCGCAAGGAAAAAGGAAATAATACTTGTTGAAGGCTATATGGATATGATAAGCATTTACCAGGCAGGATTTCCCAATGTTGTGGCGGGCCTTGGAACGGCCTTCAATAACGACCACGCAAGGACCCTGAGAAAACTTGCGGACAGTGTAATACTTCTGTATGACAGCGATGAAGCCGGAACAAGGGCAGCGCTGAGAGCCATACCCGTACTTGTGAACAACGGATTTGATGTTAAGGTTACCCAGGTCAATGGGGCAAAGGATGCCGATGAGTTTATCAAAAAGTACGGAGCAGAGGCTTTCGGAAAACTTATTGTTGACGCTGTCAGCCATATAACATTCAGAATCGGCTGTGCAGGAAAGAATTATAATTTGGAAAATGCGGACCATAGGGTAAGATTTGCGGATGAAGCCGCGAAAATACTTGCCGATGTCGCAAACGACATTGAAAGAGACGTATATACCAAGGAAACCGCTGCCGTATGCGGCATAGACGAGGCTGCTTTAAGAAGCAGAATAAGCAGGATAAGGGACGCATCGGAAAGTGAATTCCTTATGGAAGCGGAAAAGAAGAGAAAACGTGTCTACAGCGATAAGGAAAGCAGAGATATAAGACCAAAGGGAATAACGGAGGCACAGAAAACGATACTGTCAATGGCAGTTGAAAACGATAAGGTTTTAAAGGCTGTTTTTTCGGTGCTTAAGGCTGAAGAATTTGAGGACGGAGTTTACAGAACACTGGCTGAAAGAATTTACAATGACAGCGTAAGCGGCAGGAAAAGCGTGCCGGCTGATCTGGTGAGCTGTTTTGAGAATATAGAGGACCAGAATACGGCAGCCGCGGTATTTGCCGTAAAAAATGATATAGATAATGTTTCAAAACTTGAGAAGGCCGTCACGGAAAATGTGCGCCTGATTAAGAAAAATTATACGGATAGTCTTTTGGCTAAGGCTTCCACTGCCGAAGAGGTAAAAAGACTTATAGATGTGAAAAGAAAACTAGATGAATTGTATATAACGATTTCGGACAGTTAACAATATTGAGTAGTTAAGAAGGGAAGGATTGAAATTGAAATCCGGCGAAGAAAACGTATTAATGACCAGACTTAAAGAGCTTGTCGCCATGGGCAAAAGCCACAAAGGTGTGCTCGAATATAAAGAAATAATGGATTACCTCGGCGATATTGAGCTTGATACCGAACAGATGGACAAGGTATACGAGTTCCTTGAAAGCCAGGGCATAGATATGATTGGAAATATCGACGCTGAGGAAGAAGTCGAAAAGGACATAGACCTTTCACTTCCCGAAGGTATAAATATTGACGATCCTGTCCGTATGTATCTTAAAGAAATCGGAAAAGTGCCCCTTTTGAGCGCAGAGGAAGAAACAGAGCTTGCAAAAAGAATGGAGGAGGGCGACGAAGCTGCCAAGAAAAAGCTGGCTGAAGCCAACCTCAGACTTGTTGTAAGTATAGCAAAGAGATATGTGGGAAGAGGTATGCTTTTCCTTGACCTTATACAGGAAGGAAACCTCGGACTTATAAAGGCAGTAGAAAAATTCGACTACCGTAAAGGATATAAGTTCTCAACCTATGCCACATGGTGGATACGCCAGGCCATAACAAGATCCATTGCAGATCAGGCAAGGACCATACGTATACCCGTGCATATGGTAGAGACCATAAATAAGCTCATCAGAGTATCAAGACAGCTTGTTCAGGAACTTGGAAGGGAGCCTTCGGCTGAAGAGCTTGCCAAGGAAATGGAGATGCCTGTTGATAAGGTAAGAGAGATAATGAAGATAGCGCAGGAGCCCGTTTCCCTTGAAACACCCATCGGTGAGGAGGAAGACAGCCACCTTGGAGACTTTATCCCCGATGACGATATACCCGCTCCGGCAGACGCTGCCGCATTTACACTGCTTAAAGAGCAGCTTATGGAAGTGCTGGACACTCTTACCGACAGGGAGAAAAAAGTTCTTACCCTCAGATTTGGACTGGAGGACGGACGTGCCAGAACCCTTGAGGAGGTCGGCAAAGAATTTAACGTAACCAGAGAGAGAATAAGACAGATCGAGGCGAAAGCGCTTAGAAAACTTAGACATCCCAGCAGAAGCAAAAAGCTCAAAGATTATCTGGAGTAAAAATCAAGCTGCCGTCCTTTATAAATAAGGACGGCTTTTTTAGAGAGGTGCCCTATGGAAATATCAGAAAGACTGAAAACAGTCGCTTCATTTGTAAGAACAAGCAGAACCATAGCCGACATAGGAACGGACCATGGATACATACCCATATATCTCTGTCTGGAGGATGCCATAGACAGGGCCATAGCCTGTGACGTCAACAGGGAGCCCGTAAGGAGAGCGGAATGCAATATAAATATGTACGGCCTTGGAAGCAGGATAGAAACAAGGCTTGGAGACGGTCTAAAGCCCCTGAAACAGAATGAGACGGAAGGCGTTGTCATTGCGGGAATGGGCGGAATGCTCATAATAGAGATACTTGACGAATGCCTTGAAAAGACAGGAGAAATAAACGAACTTGTTCTCCAGCCCCAGACCGATGTGGATAAAGTAAGAAAATATCTGCATAAAATCGGATTTAAGATAGATGATGAAGATATGATTTTCGAAGACGGAATATACTATAATGTTATCAGGGCTGTGCGCGGAAGAGAAAAATATGATAATGAAGCGGACTATCTTTTCGGAAAAATAAATATCGAAAGAAAAAAAGCCGTGCTTAAGGAATTTCTCCTGAAGGACATGGCAAAGACGGATAAAATAATAGAAAAGCTTAAAGAGGCGGATACAAGCAATTCCCAGAAAAGAACGGCTGACCTCAAAAAATACAAGGAAATATGCAAGGGGGTATATAAATGTCTGTAAAATGCAGAGATATAATGTGGTTTATGGAGGACCTGGCACCGGCGGCATATGCCGAAGAATGGGATAATCCGGGACTTAATATAGGAGACCCCGACGCTGATGTGAAAAAGATAATAGTTGCCCTTGACGCCACGGAAGATGTCATAGACGAGGCCATAGAAAAGGGAGCGGATATGATAGTTACCCATCATCCACTGCTTTTTCACGCCGTTAAAAAAATAAATTATGACAGACCCGACGGAAGGAAAATAATAAAACTGATAAAAAACAATATAAATATGTTTGCGGCGCATACTAATCTTGATGCGGCAAAGGGCGGTACCAATGATGTTTTGGCTGAAATGATTGGCTTAAAAAATCTTACGGTGCTGTCTGAGGGCTGCGAAGACGGTATCGGAATAGGAAAAATCGGTTACTTTGAGGGAGATATGACCCTCGGAATGCTTTCCGTAAAAATAAAGGAAGCCCTTGGACTTGATGCCGTAAGGGTAATAGGAAATCTCAGCTCAAAGGTGGAAAAGGCGGCACTCTGTACGGGTGCGGGCGGTGAGTTTATGGACGACGCCGTGAGAGAAGGCTGTGACGTTTTCATAACTTCGGATATAAGATACCACGAGGCCATGGACGCCGTTGATAAAAAGATAGCGCTTATTGATGCCACACATTATGCCACAGAAAATATAATAGTACCCGTTATAGCCCAGTATCTCCGCAAAAAGCTGGATACAAGAGGAATAAAAGATGTTGAAGTCATAGAGACTACTGTTAATGGGCAGCCCTTTGTTCATATATGAGAAAGGATTGAGGCATTTGGTTGAAATTACTGTTATGGGAGAGACTTTAAATGTTTCTCAGGATACTACTTATCTGGAACTTTCAAAAAAATATAATACCGGAAAGCTTATAATGGCGGCTAAAGTCGGAAATACCCTTAAGGAGCTTACATCAAATGTTTCCGACGGAGACGAGATAGAATTTATCGATATGACAAATCCTGAGGGAATGAGCATATATATGAGGACGGCTTGTATGGTAATGCTTAAGGCCGTTGACGATGTGCTTGGCCATGGCACGGAGACTGTCATCGAAAACTCCATTAAAAAGAATTTTTACTGCGAAATACACAAGGGAGAGACAGCCGTTGACGACGAACTCGTTTCAAAAAGAAAGAAACGTATGGACGAGATAATAGCGGCCGATATGCCCATAGTAAGGGAAAGACTTTCCCACGAAGAAGCCATAAGAAAACTTGCTGACTGCGGCCACTACGATAAAGTAAGGCTGTACAGATACAGAAAGGATACAATTATCAATCTTTACAGAATAGACAATTACTACGACTATCTGTACGGATATATGGCACCTTCCACAGGCTGTGTATATCTCTATGATATTGTGCCCTTTGAGAGGGGATTTCTCATTACTGTACCGTCAATCAAAAATGTTGAGGTGCTTCCCGAAATCGAAAGATTTGATAAAATTACGGAAGTATTTATGGAGCAGATGGACTGGAGCCGACTTATGGACGTCAAAAATGTGGCGGACTTAAACGACGTTATAGTAAACGGACAGTTTGGCGAGCTGGTAAGAATAAATGAGGCTCTGCACGAAAAGAAAGTAGCCTGCATAGCCGATATGATTTATCATAGAAAAGACGACGTAAAACTTGTCCTTATCGCAGGCCCCTCATCATCGGGAAAAACGTCCTTTGCCAACAGACTTGGCGTACAGCTGAGGGTACTTGGCATAAAACCCCACGTCATATCCATGGACGACTACTTCATAAACCGTGAAGATACTCCCGTGGACGAGTTTGGAAACAGGGACTATGAAAATATAAATTGTATCGATATAGAGCTTTTTAACAGGGATATAAACGACCTCATAGCCGGTAAGACTGTGGAGCTTCCCAGTTATAATTTCGTTACGGGAATGAGGGAGTATAAGGGCAAATTTACAAAGCTCAAGGAAAACGAAATAATGATAATAGAGGGTATTCATGGCCTTAATGACGAACTTACTCCTTCCATAAAGGCGGAAAACAAGTTCAAGATATTCATAAGCGCAATGACCCAGCTCAATGTGGATAATCATAAATTCATATCCACTTCCGACAGCCGTCTTTTAAGGAGAATGGTAAGGGATAACCTTTCAAGGGGAAATGACGCGGCGGCTACCATATCGGCATGGCCCTATGTTACAAGGGGCGAGGAAAGAAATATATTCCCCTTCCAGGAAAATGCCGATGTAATGTTTAACTCGGCTACAATATACGAGATAGCCGTATTAAAACAGTATGCCGAACCTCTGCTTTATAAGATAGACGAATCCATGCCGGAATATATTACGGCAAAGAGACTCATTAAGTTTTTGGCATATTTCCTCAGTGCACCCGCTGACCCCATACCAAATAACTCTCTTATAAGAGAATTTGTTGGCGGAAGCGTGTTCCATGTATAAGCCTGAATAAGATTTTAATAAGACCGCCCTTGCAAGGGGCGGTTTTTTGTGTTAAGATTAACCGGTGAGTAAGCCGAACAGTCGCGCTTGATTATCAAGTGAGGAAAGTCCGGGCTTCGTAGGGCAGGGTGCCGGTTAACGGCCGGCGGAGGCGACTCCAGGGATAGTGCAACAGAAATAAACCGCCTGTATTTATACAGGTAAGGGTGGAAAGGTAAGGTAAGAGCTTACCGCTGTTTCGGTAACGAAACAGGCTCTGTAAACCCCACCTGAAGCAAGGCCCGATAAAAACCATGGGATTGCCCGTCCCGTTTTGACGCGGCCGCATGATGACATTGGCGACAATGTACCAAGATAGATGACTGTTTAAGACAGAACCCGGCTCATAGACTTGCTCACAAAAAAGATTTCTGCGCGGCGCCATGTATAAATGGCTGCCGCTGTTTTGTTTTATGAGGAAGTGAGAAGATATGGCGCTGACCCTTGCCGAGCTGTGCGCGGGAACCGAAAAGGACTATGGAATGACTCTCATTGCGGGAGAAAAGGGAATAGATAACATGGTGCAGTGGGTGCATTACATAGAAGGCGGCGAAGTACCCAGATTCCTGCATGGATATGAGCTTGTTTTTACTACGGGAATGGAAAACCACAATACGGGATGGCTCATAAAATTTGCGGAAAAACTCCATGAATACAGGGCGTGCGGATTTGTTATAAATCTGGGACCCTATGTAAAGGATGTTCCTTCGGAGGTAATTGACTACTGCAACAGGGTGAGTCTGCCGTTATATACCATACCATGGGAAACAAGAATAATCGACATAACCTATGAACTCTGTCATCATATAGTTACCGACGAAAAACAGAGCAGAAACGTAGCGGATACTTT
>CABPCX010000036.1 GCA_902406135.1 uncultured Eubacteriales bacterium | reverse complement strand
GATATCCTTTATCTATCTGTTTTTCAGTATTATTTATGTCAAGCACCGTATCTTCCGCAGGTATTTTGGGCATATTTCTCACCGCTTCGACACACTGCTCAAGTTTATCCTGTTCATCGGCAAGACCAAGTTCTTTCAATATATCCCTTAATTCGTCTCTGAGAGAAGTAATTCTTGCCGCCTGCTGTGCTATGCTCATATATGACCTCCCTTGTCGGATATTTTAATAACTTTGTCTCTTACACGTCGGACAGTATGTTTTCAACCTCTCCGACTATTTCATATACGGCACCGCCGCTTACGGGTCTGTCATCGTCCTTTATAACTTCCTGTACCGCCGATGCCGATAAAGTACCTCTTTCGTCTATCACAAGATTTTCCCCTACCTTTATTCCTCCAAGGACTTCTGATGACGCTGTTGGTATTTCCGGCACTGGCAGTTTACCTATGCTGATACGTTCTCCGTCGGACATAACAAATACTATCTCGCCGTTATCCAGTATAACATTGGCTACCCCTCTGCCTGTCACTCCCTCGATTTCAGCAGTAAGGGCAGAAGGTATGTCTGCGCTTATATCCGCATATACGGGACTTTTGATAATTGCATCTATGCAGGCATTTATCCTTGCATAAGCCTTTGTATCAGAAGCCATATCATCACCTTCCTTATCTTACTTATCTTACTTTTATACGGTTGTTTCTGGCTATGGTAACTCTGCGGGTGCCTTCGGACACGATATCATAAAAATACGTGCCTTCGGTAAACAGGGCGCTGGCCTCCGCATCAAAAACAAGGGTGATACTGTTATCGGATATGTTTTTGAATTCAAAGGTCTTTACCTCTTCCCCTCTGTCGTTTCTTATGTTCACCTTTACTGTGTCGCCTTCGCCAAGCACAATGCTTTCGCCGTCACCGTCTTTCAGATTCAGTTTAAGCCCCAGCTCAAAGGTATCGGAAGCATACCACTCTATAATACCGTTGGCTATTCTTGGACTTGGCAAAGCGGAATCTATCTTTAACACAATAAACCACCTCCGTTATTTTACCCGAAAAAGCCGCCAAACAGCCCGTTTTCGGATGTTTTACTGCTTGTTGAACTGCCAAACAGGGCCGAAAGAGATGATTTTTTCGATGACTTTCCGTATTTTCTTGCATAGGCCAGTACGTCCTCAATTCCGTCCGCACTGTATCCGCTTCCCCTGAGTTTGTCGGCAAACATATTTAATTCCGTTTCTCCTCCCTTACTGTAGGCTTCAACGGCATCGTCATAGAGGGATACCGTAACGGTTTTGCCCTTTGATGACGAAGATGAAGACTTAGACGAAGATGAGGCGCTCTTTGCCGCGTCATAGGCTTTCTCATATTCAAATTTTTCCCTGTCAAGCTCCATCTGTTTGATGGTGTTCTGCTGGTCAATGTTATTCCAGTAATCACTGCTTTCCATTTCAGCTGCGTCCTGAAGGAAGGAAAGTCTGTCATAGTAATCTTCCCTTGCATTCTGGAGCTCATTCATATATTCACTGTAGTAATAGTCTCTTTCTTTCTGCCAGTCGCTCACACTGTCTCTGTATCTTTCATAATCGGCACTGTCCGCAGCCGAATAGAGAGAATAAAGTCTGTAGAGCTCGTCTCCTTCCGCATCATAGGCCTGTTTTGAAAGCTGGTACAGCTCGGGTATCTTGTCACTGAGCTGCTGTAAGTATCTCTCATAGGCCGCCGATGACACCGACGAAGCATAGGTATTTCCATAGCCTCCCGTGAGGGCCGCAGCCTGGCCGGCGGCGTCCTGCATGGCTGTTTTTCCCGCACTTATATAGCTGTCTCTGTACTGTCTGTAAAGTATGTCGTCATTAAGGCTGTAGGAAAAGTCCTCTCTGTTTTCGATTTTGTCGAGGATATCCTCCATTTCCTTACGGTAGGCGCTTTCATATTCATCGGGCTTTGAAGAAAGTATATCGTCATACTTATCCCTGGATACCGATAAACGGTAGTCATCATCATAGGCATCCGAAAGCTCTTTTTTTATGTCATTTCCTATGGACTGTGAGCCTGAATAGGGGCCGTAATCATTGGCATATTTACCGGTATAGTTTTTAGTGGTAATTCCCTCGTCATATAAAGCTGACTGATAGCTTCCGTCGGCATTTACCTTTAATATCTGATATGTACCGCTGTTTGTTACTACCCTGTCGCCTACGCTCAGCCCCGCTTCCGCCTTGCCGTTTGGCTGGACTTTATAATATTTTCCGGTAGCGCCGACATTCATAAGATCACTTGCCATCTATATACCTCCCTTTCCTTTAGTTTTTTGTTTTTTCTTTGTTTTCTTTTGAAATGGCCTTATCTTCTGAGCTTTCCCTTAAGCTTTTTTCATAGGACGCATTTTCGTTTTCCGTCTGATTTTTTGCCATTTCTTTTATCTGTATATAGTATCCTCTCAAAACCATCTCCACGATGATGGGAGGAAGTCCGCTTGAATTGATACAGTTTTCTATATTGTTTTCCAGTTCCCTTATGGCAACCGATGCCGGTTTGTTCATAGAATACCTCCTTATATGAGCCCGCAGGCCGTCAGAATATCGTCCGCATTGTAATAGGTAGAATCATCAACATAAATTCTTATGTCATTGGTATATATTCTTCTTACTCTGACCGACGTGCTTCCGATATACATATCATCGTCATTTATGGGCATAAGTCTGGGTCCGTCCAGATAAAAGCCTTCTTCCGCTCCGTCTTCTTCGTGGATAAAATATATCATTTCATCCCTGAAAGCTATTTCCGTCCTGGAAGGATAATCCTTGCCGCCGCTTGATGTATGTATGAATTTATTGGTCATAACAATGCTTGCGGGGTCCATAACTATGGACGCCGCAGTCTCCGCATCATCATAGCTTCCCGACGAAGGAAGGTCGAAGGACTGCATTGTAAGCCCTGTCCTTGCGCACTCAACGTGGCTCAGTACACTGCCGTTGTCAAAGCCTATGGTCGTATAAAGATTGTCCACCGAAACAAAAGTATTTCCTACCTCGTGCTTTATAAGAAGGGCCTCTCTCGTATCTCCGAAATGGTCCTCAAATGTATCAAAGCCCATTATGCCTTTCCTTGTGGAATCTCCGCTTTTTGGATATACATAAAGACTTCCCATAAGCTCGCAGTCCGTCATTTTACATTTCCCTATTTCGCCGGATGTGGCAGTAACTTTTCCGCTTATATCAGCCTCATAGGCAACGAGGCTTCCCGATGGGAAATACATCTTATTGGCATTTATATAGGCCACCTTCTGTCCCGCATTCCAAAAGGCCATTTCCTCGGCCGTGGTTGTGGTAAGAAGGTTCTGTTTGTCCAAGACGGTTTCGCCGTTTGCGTCAATCTTTGTGGACAAATTTCCCACACCCACACCGAATACGGGCGCCCCTGCATCGTCATAATAAAGCAGTCCTGTCTTTATGTACTGCTCGCTGGTGGTGGAGAAATCCCCGAATTCCGAACGTATTCCCGAAGTATATCTGAAAAGCTGGTTTATGCCTTCCGAATTGGCGGTTATTTCGTTTTCCAGCTTTTCTATGAGTTCTCCGTAATCGGAAGATGCACTGTACTCGCTTTTAAGTATTTTTCTAAATTCCTCGCTGTTTTTTACGGCAAAGTCTGCGGTCTTGATTATGAGGGAGCGTATATTGTTATGGGAGGCAAGGATAGAATTATCCGTTTCTCCGCTGTCACCGCTGTTTACGGCTCTGTTTATCTCTTCCAAAACGCCTTCCGCTCCGAAATCCTTCATTCCCGCATTTAGTGTCTCCACGGTCTGAAAAACGTAGCTTCTGAGCCTTTCCAAACCTTCCTGTCCGTCCCTGCCCTTAGGCATAACAGGAGGAACATTCAGATAAAATGCCATTACATATCACTTCCCTTCTCAAGGACGCGTGTTATGGAGTACAGCCTGAATTCTCCCTCTCCTTTTATTTTAAATCTCAGATGGTCGCATCTTCTAGGGACTATGGGAAGCGTAAAGGTAACGCCCTTTCCCATTCCTCTGACTACTCCTCTTTTTTCCCACTTTCCGTCGGAGTCATACTGTATGAAAAATTCCGCAGGGCAGTTTTTTTCAAGACTCATTCTGAGGTTGAGTCTGGATATATATTTTTTGCCGTAGTAGTCACAGCCAATCATTCCGCTTTCGGCTTCCCAGGAAAAACCGTCCTCCAATACTCCGGCGCTTCCGCCCATGGTGCCTAAGTTTCCTTCAGAATCTATAAAATACAATTCTCCGCCCATATCGGCAAAGAACTTTATGTCTTTATCGTCTTCCCTTATCCAGAAGCCCTTCTGCACATCATAGGCAAACACATTGGGCTTTCCGTCGGTATTTTTCATTGCTATATAATATTTGTTTCCCTGTCTTCCGCCCACGGCAGAGTTATATCTTTCCTGTCCCAAGGCCTCGGAAACACTGACGGCACTTGTTCCGTCAAAGGCGTTTATACCCGATGGAGCCTTATAAAACAGCAGGTCTCCCACCGCTGTCATGGACTCTGCGGAGCCCTTTTCCACTCCTTCAACGGCGGCGCTTACACACTGATGGGCGCCCGTTGAGGAAACATAGACCTTATGCACATAATTTTCCTTGAAGAAGAAGGGGTATCCCAAATAGGTTGCGGCTCCCGTCCATACTCCGTCCGTTCCGCATGAAGCTCTGAAGGAATCGGTGGATATGCCGGCATAGGTCTCCCAGTTTTTAAAGTCGCCTAATTTACAGCAGAATATCTCATTGACGGTTTTTCCGTCCTCTATTCCGTAATAGCAGCCCCACAGTCTGTTCTGGCATTCCGTAACAAAGTCCATTTTAGGTACCTTTCTTTCAACGCTTATGCCGTTTCCTCCCGAGGCCGTTACAGTTACCGCCTCATCTATGATACCCGTCACAACTATATAATTGTCCGATGCCGCCTTTAACGTAAGCGTAGCGTTAAGGGTCTTAAGCTGCTCGTTAAGTTCTTCGTCTTCACAGGTACAGCCGTTTATTCTGACTCCGTCGCCTTCCGAAAATCCGCTGCCTATGCCCGCCGCTTCTATCTTCACATATACGGACGCACATTCGGCCCACATGGATAAGGACGACGAATACTGTTTAAGAATATGGGGCTTTGAAGACGTATCCACCCAGTAATCTCCGTTTTGAGGGTCTTTGGGCTCTGTGTCGGATGCGGTAACGCTGTCATAGGCTGTTCCGTCACTGCCGCACAGACAGTATGTTATTTTTGTGCCGTCGGCAGCCTTATAGCTTTTTTCCATATATCCGAAATCCGTCATATCCGCCGTATTAAGATAAATCTTGTCCGGGAATATGCAGAGATAGGCTCCCATACTGACAAATTTCTTGGGACAGTTTTCGGGAAGAGTGGAAAGGGTTATGCCTTCCACTCTGTTTCCGTTGTAATAAAGGGAACTGCCGTCGGCATATACGAGACTGTCCTTTACGGCAAGGCCGCTTGGAGATGTAAGTTTGGATATGATGCCTCTTTTCTTTCTTGAGGCGGCCAAAGGATACATATCCGTAGTCAGGTTAGCCGTATAATAAAATTCGCTTTCCGATATTCTGTCGTTATGGTTATATCCCCCGAACCTTTCCGTCATTGCCCTTCCGGTCTCAATGGTATTAAGTGTAGGATAAAGCATGGTGCACCTCCTTAAATCTTAAAGGCAGGCTCGCCCTTTGGTTCGTGTCCGCGGTTATACCAGTCGTAAAAGTTGGTATAGGCGCTGTTAAAGAGAAGGCAGTCATTGTTATATTTTGAATATTCCTCATTATGGAGGTCTATCTGCCTCTTAAGTCCGTGGATATAGAGCTCATCAAAGGGTGAGGGCGCAAGAAGTTTTGTATTTTCTATGTCCGTTTCGGGGCCGTATCCCGTAAATGAGTCTATCCTTATGTTTTCCGATTCTTCCGAAGGAGAGTGTGTTATGATTATCTCCAGAAAAATCTGTTTATCTATGTCTGAAAGCCATTTCACCTTGTCTTCCCTTGTGTATGCATTTGGTTTAAGTTTATCCGCAGTTTCTATCGCCTCAGATATATACATATCAACTCCTCCTTTCCATAAAGCAAAAGGCGCTCACGCGCCTTTTACTTTTATTCACCCGCAAGTTCGCTTTCGTATTCCTCAGCGGCATTTTTGGCTGCCTCCGAATAGGCAAGCACCTGTGCCACGGGTTTGGGAACTTTTACGCTTTTTCCTCTGGGTACCTGAAAAGTTTTTCCGTTTACCCCAACGAACTGAAAGTTCTGTTCTGTCTTAGGCGCCTTAGGAAGTCTTACTTCCACCATTTCGTCCCAAAGTTTTGATGTTCCGGCGGTAACTCCGCCCTTAACTTTTGCCATATTTCAATCCTCCCCTGCGTTTTATAGGGGCCGCGTTTTTACGCGGCCTTAAGTTTCGGCGTATGTTTATATTAATTTTGTGTTTATATTTGTTTTATATTTGTTTGCAGTTATCTGTCCGTACTTTTATTTGTTTATTTTTAAGCTGTTATTTTAGTTTTCCTCATCGACATCCGAATAGTCGGAGCAGCTTTCAACTCTGACCATTCTGTCCTCATAAAGGATCTTGAATGCTGTTGAAAATTTATATCCGAGGGTTGAGAACTGATTAAGAGGTCCGCCCGCTTCGGATTTATCCTTTATAATCATTTCCATTCCGCCGCCGTCGGGGTCAATCTCGCCGTAGGCGTCCTTGCCGAAGAATAATGAAAGATAAACGGCGCCTCCTGTAGAGTTCATAATTTTTGCCTCTGTAGTCTCGATGAATCTTACGCCATGGAGCTCGCCGATTTCGCCGTTATAAATTTCTTCGGGAGAAGCATATTTATGGGCTTCGTTCCATTCGTCGCTCTGACGGAGGTCATATCCTACTGAAGGGTGGATAATGGCCATATATTTGCCGTCGATTTTAGGCGCCTTCATCTTTTTGAGATAAGTTACGGCTTTATTTACCATTGCAGGTGTGAGCTTAGCTGTTTTATCAAGTTCTTCTCTGCTGGCAACCTCTGTGGCTGTTCCGTCCTCACCTATCTTATCCGCATAGATAACGTTTGTACCCTGGCAGAGAACGTTTCTTGCTATCTTATCCATGGTGCTTCCTGCTGAAGCTCCGAGTTCTTCGGCCGCTCCGAGGATAACGTCATCGACCGCGTGAAGTTCAAGCTGGTCCGAAACGGTAACGTATGTACCGTACTGAGTGATGGGAACTGTTATACTTGACTGTCCGAGCTTCTGGCCTGTGGGGATAACGCCTTCCGTAAGCTGTGAAGCATCCGCAAGGGTATTCCACTTTCTCCATTCAACAGTCTTTCCTCTGTGGGAGGGGAGAGGCTGCTTCTTTCCGAACTGAGTATGCACAAGTTCCGCTCTGGCATTTTCGAGAAGTTCTGTGTCATAATAAGTCTTCATTGTTGGAGTAAGGGTATTTTCTCCGTCAAATTCCGTTTTTGAGCCGTCATAGGCATTGATATAATTTCCTGTAGTATTTACAAGTGTTCCCGCATCGGCGAAATGCTGTAAATTAAGTTTAATCATCAAATCATTCCTTTCCTGTGTGCGTCAAAATATCCGCTGAATTATAAATATACGCTTTCTCCTCGTCTTACCTTTTCTCTGATACTTTTTCTCTCAGCCTTGGTAAGGTTTCTGGGGTCTACCGTAGAAACAGACGCAGCCGAAGGTCTGCTTCCGTTTTCATCGGGCACCCTTGTTCCGGAGCTTACTGCGGAAGCTATCCTTTTTTCAGCCTGTCTTACGGCTTTTTCAATAAGAATGGAATTTACCTCGTCCCTGTGGATAAGCTCATAGGCTGATATCACGGGAACGCCCGCTGATAAAAGTCTTCTGAACACAGGATTTTCAAATTCCTTATCAAGGTTGAATGAAGGATAGACTTTTTTGGTTTTTTCAGCCTCATCGATTATTTCCATAAGTCTTCTTCTGGCTGACTCGTTTTTTTCAGGAAAAGGACCTTTTCTGTCCATTTTTCCGCCTTTTGATATATTTTCCATTTATTGACCTCCTTTTTAACCCGGTACAACCGTCATTGCCGCTCTTTCTCTGGCTTTAGCCGTCACCGATGACTCTCCAATCTGGCCTGCCTGGCCTGACTGGCTGTCTGAGCCCCCTTCAGCTTTTTGCGGCACCTTCTCTCCGCCGGCTGTGCCTCCATTGCTTTCCGATAAAACCAGTCTTTCATAAACCGACGGTTCATATCTTTTTGCCAAGGTCAGCGCCAGCTGTTTATATAATGCCGCGTCCCTGGACATACCGCTGTTTTCCTGTATCTTTCTTCTGAGGGCGTCTTTTCCGTCAAAGTCCATGGTATCAAGCAGAAGCGATGCCTGGTCTGCCAGAGAAGGATTGAAACAGCCGTTTCTGTAAAGTTCCAGTGCCAGTTCATTCTGCTGGACCTTTGAATAGGCATTTTTCCTCTGGGCAGAAATCTTTATGTCAAACAGCGGTGAATCAAGTCCCATATTTATACCCATCTCATTTATCATTCTTGGCTTTATGCCGCTGTTGTCATAGGATTCAAAAATATCCTCGCCAAGCTTTCCCGTTATTCTGAACTGTCTCGGAATATCATAAAACTGCCTTATGAGCTCGATGACCTGGGATATAACTCTGCTGTATGCTCTGTATGCCGAAAGGGTGCCTGCTCTTGATGTCTTTCCCGCGGCTTCCTGAAGGGCAGCTATGGCAGAGGCGGCCGTAACTCCCGAAGGAGCCTTGCCCGTTGATGCCTCGTTTGTACCCGAAGTTTCCCTGAGTTCCTGTATTTTGGAATTTAAAACCGTAATGCATAAGTCATCCATACTGGGGGTATCTATGGCCCTTATGCTGTCCGTACCGAGATTTCCATTTACATGGACGATGGGTTTTGTCCAGTCCGTAAATTCCTTTTCGTTTACGCTTCCGTCTCCCCTCAGGAAGAATCTGGGTGAAGCGGACATTACGGCGTTTTTGACCACTGCCTGTGAAAGTCTGTCAATCTGTTCCTGGGTGTTTTTGCATACGTCTATATATCCGAATCCGCAGGGTGTGCCTTCCGCAGGGAAAAGCCTGTCAAAAACAAAGGGATATTCGCCATGGTCATACCAGCCTCTTTCCGCACGGCTCTGTCCGTAAATAGGACTGCCGTCGGGGTTTATTCCCACAACGGGTTTTTCGGTATCGTTTTCTGTGGCGTAAATGACCGTATTGCCCACATATTTACAGTAGTGGAGAATTCTTTTTCCGTTTGAGTACTTTCTGTAGTACCAGTCAATTACAATGCTTTTATCGCTTGTATCCACACTGTCATCATAAATATATCTGGCAAGGGTCACTTCGCTACCCTTAAGCTTACCCTTAAGTTCGGGATACACCCCCTCCAGCACATCGTTATCCACCAGTTCGATGCAGAATACATTTCTGCTCTTTTGAAAATCCGTTATGCCGGGCTCCCAGAAAAGATTGAGTATATCAGTCTTTTTAATACTTATGTCTCCCAGACCGTTAAGCTTCTTTCTGTCCCAGAATACGCCGTATACGCCTGTGCCGGTTTTAAGCTTCTGCCAGAGTACGTCCGAATAGGTTTCCTCAAAGCCGTTCTGCTCCAGTACGGCAGGTATTATGCAGGAAAGCCTTTCAGCCTCTTTTTTGTCTCCTTCTTCCCTGGGCAGGATACAGGGTTCGGGATAAGCTTCAATGCCATCGGCGTGCTTATTGATTATCACATTGAAAAGCCATGCCGATGTGGTTTTAAAATCATTTTCGTTGCCGCCCTTTATGTAGCGCCAGTGGCGCAGTTTCCACCACTGTTCATTCTCGATTATTTTCTGTTCAAGGACGGTTTTTCCGCTTTTGTATTTTCTTAAAATCGAGTTTGCCCGTCTGAGCTGTTCTTCTCCGACGGCTGTGTTAATGCCGTTCATACATCTCCTCCTTTGAAAAAAGCGCTTAATCGCAAAACATATTGAGGGGGTCGGAAACTATATTCCTTACTTCGCTCACAATGGGAGCTATGGGTCTTTCCATACAGAAATATCTCCATTCGTCGGCCACATGGTCTTCGGCGGAAGTATCCAGGTCTTCGGGGTTTGTCTTACTGAACATAAGAAGAGGAATAGTTCTGATAAATGCCTTACAGTTGTTGAACACATACATCCTTGACCAGCCTTCTTCGTCAAACTGCAGTCTGTAATGGCACTGCATCCAGCCGGCTATCCTCTTGTTATCCCCGGGTGAAAAATAAACTCCGTATC
>CABPCX010000035.1 GCA_902406135.1 uncultured Eubacteriales bacterium | reverse complement strand
CAAAGGAGCCATGAATGACGAAAGAGGTATGATAGACGAAAAAATAAGGGTATTCGACGTAACATACACAGTTGAAGACGGAAAAGTCGTTGAAAATGTGGATAACGAAGACTATATGGCCGACAGCGAGGACAGATTATATTCAAAGATAGAGGATATGGTAGTGCTTTCGGGAGCCATTGAGGAAGGAAACTCATGGGAGCAGAAAGTGGAAATAGACGGAGTTGAAACTACTCTTAAGACTACCATAACAAAGGTAATGGACGACAGTTTTACCACTGTATCCGAGGCCGAGGCTGAAGGCTATAAGGACGGAAAATATACGGAAGAAAGAACCTATACAAAGGGACAGGGGCTTACTTCATTCAGCAATACGCCCTATGGCTCCGATAAAGATGATACTCTTATTTTCGGATACGGATTTTCAATAGAAAACGAAAGCTCATTAACAGGAATGATTTAAAGGAGAGAGTCTCTCACAGAGAAAATGGCAGCGGGGCATAAAAGCCCTGCGGCGTAAAGCCGTTTTGCCTGAGAGACTCTTTTTAGTATATAGGAGACAGGCTCATGGAGGACAAAGACTACAAATACATATTTAAGGAATTTATAAACCTGACGGATGACGGATTTGTTGTGGTGGACAAAAACAACAGGATAACGGACATCAACGACAAATACTGCGAATTTTTGAAAACATCCTCATCGGAAGCCGTAGGAAAGCCGGTGACGGAAGTAATACAGACATCAAAACTGCCTGAGCTTATGCAGACGGGAGTAAAAGAGGCAGGAATGGTTATAAAAATAGGCGAGGATACGGGTTTTACGGAAGATGCCCTTGTGCTTGTGAACCGTGC
This sequence comes from uncultured Eubacteriales bacterium, assembly GCA_902406135.1. Classification (GTDB taxonomy): domain Bacteria; phylum Bacillota; class Clostridia; order Lachnospirales; family Anaerotignaceae; genus Metalachnospira. The sequence goes on along the minus strand of CABPCX010000035.1, from coordinate 9,565 downwards.
GGGCATAAGGGGCGCAGACGGAGAAATGATAGGCGCCATAGCGCAGGTAAGATTCAGGCTTCAGACCATGGATTCCGCCCAGAAGCTGATGGAAAAATACAATGAGCTGGAATACTATAAGGACCAGTATTTAAAAAATACGGGCAGCTATTTTGAGGAAGCCTTAGGAAGCAGTGATGTTTTCAAAGAGGTGAAAAAGCAGGGCATAAAGGCGGCAAGGACATCATTCCCCGTGCTTCTTACGGGCGAGACGGGAACAGGCAAGGAAGTATTTGCCAATGCCATACATAATGCCAGCGACAGAAGGGACAAGCCCATGATAAGCATAAACTGCGCCGCCATACCGGGAGAGCTTTTGGAATCGGAGCTTTTCGGCTATGAGGAAGGCTCCTTTACGGGGGCCAAGAAAGGCGGCAAGAAGGGAAAAATAGAGCTTGCCAATGAAGGAACATTATTTCTTGATGAAATAGGCGATATGCCCTTAAGTATGCAGGCCAAGCTTTTGAGGGTGCTCCAGGAGAAGGAAATAGAAAAGATAGGCGGATATAAAACCATACCCGTAGATATAAGGATAATAGCCGCCACCAGAAAAAATCTTGAGGAAATGATAGAGCAGGGGCTTTTCAGGGAGGACCTTTATTACAGGCTTAACGTAATAAATATTGAGATGCCGCCCTTAAGGAAAAGAAAAAGCGATATTCCCATACTTGCCAAGCATTTTCTGGACAGGCTCAACAGGGAATATAAAAGCAGCATAATACTTTCCAAGGAAGTGCTGGAATGTTTTGAAGGATATATGTGGCCGGGAAATATAAGGGAGCTGGATAACGTCATAAAGAGTGCCTATGCTTCCTGTGACTCATTCAGAATAAAGCTCATAGACCTGCCCTCAAAGATGGTAGCCAGCCACAGGGTCAGCGAAGAAAGCAGGGACGAGACCAAAAGGCTTGCGGGGCTTATGGAAGAATACGAGAAGAACATAATAACCGAGGAACTGAGAAAATATTCCTGGAACTGCAAAAAAGCGGCCGATGAACTGGGCATACATAAAAGCCTGCTCTATAAGAAGATAGCCAAATACGGCATCGATTTGAACAGGGAAAGATACAGTGACGGAAAATTCTGATTTAAAAGTTGAAATATGAAACTTTTTGGCGTTGTGAAAAGTCTTATAATCAGATGGTAATGCTCAGCTTTTTGGAGGGGTAGTTATGAAATTAAAAGCGGTTATGGCTCTTTTAGGCCTTGTGCTTATCCTTACGGGCTGCACGAGGGTCAATGCCAATATAATAGAAGATACAAAACAGGACGAGGAAGAGACAAAAATGGCGGAAATATCCGGTGAAATAGGGGTCGATGGCATACAGAAGACCATTAAAATGCCCATACCGGAAGATTTGAGCGAGTTTTTGTATTTTGAGAGCCTGCCTGCCGGAAAGGGCTCCATACTTCTTGTTATGTTTGAAAACGGAGACGAGGCCGTAAGCATCGGAAACTTTGCCATGTACACGACCCTTGAATATGACAGCCTGAAAAAAGAAGGCGTCCAGCTGGAGGACGAGCTTTTCAGGGACTATAACGAAGGATATGTGCTTGCCTACAGCGGAGTGAACAAGGATATTTTCGACCCGGACAAGGACGCTGAAAATTATGCATATTTAAAGGAATATGAAAGTCTGCTCTATGAAATGCTCGGAAACGTAGAGCTGGAGCAGATATAAGGCGGATATGATGCTTGATAAGGCTGTTTAAGCGGAAGGAAAAAACGGACAGGACTAAAGGAAATAAAGAGGTTTTTGATTAATAGTTTAAACCGGACAGGACGCGGATTCCCTGTATGTAAAGGACACCTTTAAGGTGTCCTTTTTTGTCAAATCTGCGTACAAAATAATGAACTTTACATATCCTTATAACTATGTTAAATTTTATTTGTGAGTCTTCAACGGACTTGGAAAATTAAAGTAAATGGGAGGAATGAAAATGGCAAAGAAAAAAACAATAACTGATCTTGTCAAAATGAAAGAAAACGGCGAAATCGTTTCATGGATGGTTCTCTATGATTCACCGTTTGCATCTTATGCCGAGGCTGCAGGTATGGATATGATACTTGTCGGCGACTCTATGGGAATGATAGTTTATGGTTACGATGATACTATCCCGGTAACTATGGATATGGAAATATCGCATTGTCAGGCTGTACGCCGAGGCGCTCCCAATACATATATCGTAGGAGATATGCCCTTTGGTTCATATCAGGCAAGCGTTGAGGATGCTGTAAATAATGCCGTAAGATTCTATAAAGAAGGTAATGTTGACGCAGTTAAGCTTGAGGGAGGCGTATGCGTTGCACCCCAGATTAAGGCCATTGCCCAGTCAGGAATGGTAGTTATAGGACATATCGGTCTTACACCCCAGTCAACGGCAGCCATGGGCGGATTTAAAGCTCAGGGACGTACAACAGACAGCGCAAGGGCTGTCATCGAGGACGCCATCGCCGTTTACGAAGCAGGAGCAAGAATACTTCTTATTGAAGGTGTTCCCGAAGAAACAGCAAAATTTATACACGACCTTCTTCCCATACCCGTTTACGGTATCGGAGCAGGTGCAGGCCTTGACGGACAGGTGCTCGTAATCGGAGACCTTCTTGGAATGTTCACAGGATTCACACCTAGGTTCGCTAAGAAGTACGCTAATATCGCAGAAGTGGCTACAAATGCCATTGCCGATTATGTTAAGGAAGTTAAGGAAGGAACATTCCCCGGTCCTGAACATAAGTACAAAATAAGCGGAGAACCTGAAGAATTTGAAAAGTTATTTGCTGAATACAGAGAAAAATTCAAAGGATGATAAAATAAAAATAAATTAAAAAATTATTTAAAAAATACATATGCAAAATACATATTGCGGAAAGGAAACGTCATGAAGGAAATTGGCTTGAAAGAAAAACTGAAAGGTGAAAAACTTAGCAGCCCCAAAACATTGACGGGTGCGGCAATGCTTGTCGCGTTATACACAATACTGTCCATATTTACACTTAAGTTAAGCACAACATGGGAGATAGGATTTGCGTATCTTGCTCTTGCTGTATGCGGAATGCTCTACGGACCGCTTGTAGGCGGCGCAGTGGGGGCTGTTGCGGATACTCTCGGATTTATTGTAAGTCCCAACGGAAGCTTCTTCCCCGGATTTACACTGAGCGCATTTATTATGGGCTTTATTTACGGAATATTCCTCTATAAAAAGCCTGTAAACGCAAAAAGAATACTTCTTGTGGAAGCATTTGTAATGATACTCTGCAATCTTATACTCACACCGTTTTGGCTTAATATGCTTTACGGGACAAGTCTCATCGCACTTCCCAGAATAATAAGAAACGTAATATTGTATCCGGTTAATACAGCCCTTATTTACTTTGTTTTAAAGGCAGTAAGGGACTTTAAGAAGATAACCGTCTAATTTTTATGCCCCGCGAATTTTATTTTCGGGGCTATTGTTATTATCTAAAGACAAATATGTTTAGAAGCGCAGTATATGGAAAGGGAGAGTTTGGAAGAATGGCAGCATATAAAAGTGATATCGAAATAGCACAGGAAACTGAATTAATGTCCATAGAGGACATTGCGTCAAAACTTGGGCTTACAAGAGCGGACATCGAATTATACGGAAACTATAAGGCAAAAATAGACTACGGAAAATTTGCCGATAAAGAAAACAAGGCAAAACTCGTACTCGTTACAGCCATAACACCCACACCTGCCGGAGAAGGAAAAACAACTACGGTAGTAGGTCTTGGCGATGCCCTTAACAGAATAGGCAAAAATACCGTAATAGCCCTCAGAGAGCCTTCACTGGGACCCGTATTCGGAGTTAAGGGAGGAGCAGCCGGCGGCGGATATGCCCAGGTAGTTCCCATGGAGGACATCAACCTTCATTTCACGGGAGACTTCCACGCCATTGGTGCGGCAAACAACCTTCTGGCGGCAATGATAGACAACCATATTTTCCAGGGAAATGAGCTTAACATAGACGTAAGAAAAATAACATGGAAACGCTGCGTGGATATGAATGACAGACAGCTCAGAAATATCGTATGCGGCATAGGCGGAAGGGTAAACGGCGTACCCCGTGAGGACGGATTCGATATAACCGTAGCTTCCGAGATAATGGCCGTACTCTGCCTTTCAAAGGACATCGCAGACCTTAAGGAAAGACTTTCTAACATAATCATAGGCTATACAAGGGACGACAAACCCGTAACGGCAGGACAGCTCAATGCCCAGGGAGCCATGGCAGCCCTTCTTAAGGACGCCATTAAGCCCAACCTTGTCCAGACCCTTGAGCATAACCCTGCCATCGTGCATGGCGGACCCTTCGCCAATATTGCCCACGGCTGCAACAGTATAACAGCTACAAAACTGGCTCTTAAGCTCGGCGACTATGTTGTAACTGAGGCCGGTTTTGGTGCTGACCTGGGTGCTGAAAAATTCCTTGATATTAAATGCAGAAAAGCGGGACTCAGACCTGACGCAGTAGTTATAGTAGCCACGGTAAAGGCCCTTAAGATGCACGGCGGAGTGCCTAAAAACGAGCTTGGACCCAAAAACCTTGAAGCCCTTGAAAAGGGTCTTCCCAACCTTCTTAAACATATCGAAAATATCACAAAGGTATACGGACTTCCCGCAGTTGTTGCCATAAACAGATTCCCCACAGACGATGAGGAAGAGCTTAATCTCATCGAGACAAAATGTAAGGAACTTGGTGTAAATGTTGCCCTTTCGGAAGTATGGGGCAAAGGCGGAGCCGGCGGAGAAGAGCTGGCAAGGGAAGTTGTAAGACTTGCCGAAGAAGGAGAAAATAACTTCCGTTTCGCCTATGAAGACGATATGAGCATAGAGGAAAAAATAAATGCCATCGTAACAAAGGTATACGGCGGAGACGGTGTTGACTTTACTCCCGCCGCAAGAAAGGAAATGGAAAGACTGGAAGGACTGGGCTTTGGAAAACTTCCCGTATGTATGGCAAAGACACAGTATTCCCTTTCAGACGACCCTCTTAAAATGGGACGTCCCGAAGACTTCAGAATAACCGTAAGAAATATGAGAGTATCAGCCGGAGCGGGATTTATAGTAGTGCTTACGGGTGATATAATGACAATGCCCGGACTTCCCAAAGTTCCCGCGGCTGTAAATGTGGACGTTGACGAAAACGGAAAAATAAAAGGATTATTCTGATAACAGGTGGACTATGGATATAAAGATAAACAAGGATTGGTTTGAGGCGCTGTCATCATCCTCACCCGTACCCGGCGGAGGAGGCGCCGCGGCCCTTGCGGGGGCCGCAGGAGCGTCCCTGGGAATGATGGTGGCAAATCTGACCGTAGGAAAAAAGAAATATGCCGAGAGCGAGGAACTTATGAAAGAGTTCCTCATAAAGCTTGAAAAACTGAGAGACGATATGCTGGACCTCATAGAGGGAGACGCCAAGGGCTTTGAGCCCCTGGCGGCGGCATACTCCCTGCCTTCTTCCACGGAGGAGGAGCGCGCCGAAAAGGAAAGAATAATGGCTTCTGCCCTTGTAAAGGCCTGTGAAGTGCCCCTTGAGACCATGGAAAAGGGCCTTGAAATACTGGATATTGCCGAAGTGCTGGCTGAAAAGGGCAGTGTTATGGCCGTAAGCGATGTGGGTGTTGCCGTGCAGTTTGTGCGTACGGCTGTGCTTGGCGCGTCAATGAATGTGTATATAAACACAAAGACAATGAAAGACAGGGAAACCGCCGAAAAATTTAATTCAAGGGCGGACCTTATGAACAGGACCGCCGCTAAGAACGAAATATTTGCCCGTATAGAGGAGGGGCTTAAATGTCAGTAATAAAGGGAGCCCAGGTTGTAGAGAAAATGGGTGAAGATATAATAAAACAGGTGGAAGGCCTTAAGGGTGCAGGAATAGAGCCGCTCCTTGCCATACTCAAGGTGGGATATGACAAAAGCCAGGGCGCCTATGAGACCGGAGCAAGAAAGAGACTTGAAAAATACGGCATAAAGTGCGAGACCACAGCCCTTGATTTGGACGTTTCTCAGGAGGAATTTGAAAAGGCTTTTAAAGCCCTCAACGATGACGAAAAGGTGCACGGAATACTTATTCTTCAGCCCCTTCCAAAGGGTCTCAGCATAGAGAACATAAAAAAGGAAATAAATCCCTTAAAGGACGTGGACGCCATAAGTCCGGTAAATCTCTATAAGGTTATGGCAGGAGAAAGGGACGGATATGCCCCCTGCACGGCCGAGGGAGTAATTGAGATACTCGACTATATGGGTATCGAATACAGGGGTAAAAAATGTGCCGTTGTAGGCTGTTCACTGGTGGTAGGCAGACCTTTGGGACTGCTTCTTCTTGCCAGAGACGCCACGGTAACATTCTGCCACGAGTTTACAAAGGACGTGCCCAAGGAAACAAGGGACGCGGATATACTTGTTGTGGCGGCGGGTGTGCCAAAGCTCATCGGTACAGAAAACGTCAATAAAAATATGACCGTAGTAGATGTGGGCATAAATGTGGGAACCGACGGAAAAATGTGCGGAGACGTGGATTTTGACGCGGTAGAGCCCTTAGTTGAGAATATCACGCCTGTACCCGGCGGAGCGGGAACGGTTACAACATCCGTCCTTGCAAAACATGTGGTAAAGGCGGCAAAGGCGTTAAATAAATTATAAAAAATAAATTAGGGGAATAAAGGAAAGGAGAGGTTTTATGGCTAAATATGAACTCAGATACGGAGACGGCACAGTCTCATTTGAATATGACGAGAAAAATGTCATCGGCGTTATAGAGACCAACGTAATGGAAGAGACTGAACTTTCTTCTGAAGAAGTTATAAGAAACGCGATGGAAAACCCCGTAGGAACTCCCAAGCTTGAAGAAATGGTAACACCTTCATCAAAGGTAGTGCTTGCCATAGGCGACAAGACAAGGCTTTGGACAAAACAGAGCATAATGATAAAGGTCGTTATGGAGAAACTGGGAGAAATAGGCGTTCCCGATGAAAACGTAACTATCATATCATGCGTAGGCGGACATCCCAGCCAGACACCCGAGGAAATAGAAGCGGCTGTGGGCAAGGATATGATGAAAAGAGTAAAGGTTGTTGAGCATAACAGCTATGCCGATGACGATTACTTTGCGTATCTTGGAACAACAAAGATGGGAACACCCGTATATATGAACAAAATTGCCCATGAGGCAGACTGTCTTATACTTCTTGGCGGAGTAGTATATCATTTCCTTGCGGGATTTGGCGGCGGAAGAAAGATGATACTTCCCGGACTCTGCTCACAGAAGACAATAATCGCCAACCATATGCACTCTCTGGGCCCCAACCTGGGAGACGGAACAAGCCCCTATGTAAAGGTAGGCGCCATGGACGACAGCAATCCCTTTGCGGCTGATATGATGGAAGCGGCTAAGATGGCCGAGCCTGAATTTATCATCAATGTTGTTGTAAACGACGACGGAAAAATAACCCACGCCTTTGCGGGAGATATGGTAGAGGCCCATAAAAAGGCCGTAGACGTGGTTATCCAGAGGGACGGAGTGCCCATCAAGGAACTGGCTGAAATGGCCATTGTTTCAGGCGGCGGATATCCCAAGGATATAAACCTTTATCAGAGTACAAAACCCATGGTAAATGCCGCAGGATGTCTTAAGGACCACGGTATTATGATACTGCTCCACGAGGAAAGGGACGGAGTAGGCCATGCGGATATGCAGAAGATGCTTGTTGAGATGGATACAACCCTTGAAAGGGAGAAATATCTCAGAGAAAATTACAATGTAGGAAGAAACCTTGCCTTCTATACATGCGAGATGGCTGACAAGTACGATATAATACTTGTATCTTCCATAGACGAAAAATTTGTGGCAAAGACAAATCTTAAGCTTGTAAGGACCATAGACGAGGCCCTTGAGCTTGCATATAAGATAGCCGGAAAGAAAGACATAAAGACATACATTATGCCCTACGGCTCAAACACTCTGCCCATACTTACAAAATAAGAATTAATAAAGGGAGGAACAGCGGTTCCTCCCTTTGAATTTTCAAAAAACGGATTTTATACTTTTTAAATTTGCGGAAGGGTTTGGGAAACAACTGTCAACACATTTGCTGCGCAAATGCCAGCCATAAATGGCTGTCCGCCTATCTTGGCGGTGTTATGTTTCCCAAATGGAATCCGCAGTCGGAATTTATTTCCGACGAGGAAAACAGTGAGTTTCAAGGCATTTTTATGCCGATGGAACGTGCTGTTTATACATACAGTAACATCGTCAAAATCCTGATTTTGACGAAGGGTGTCGAAACGGAGTTTAAGAAGAATGTAAGAAAAGCGGACTGCCGCAATATATCATATATGTCAGAAATATGGTATAATCTGCATATATAAAAGCAGGTTTATTATACTGACGACCCCTAAAAAAGGAGGAATTGCCATGTCATTCTGCAATAAAGACTGTAACGAGTGTACATATAAGGAAGCCCTTTCCTGTGAGGGCTGTCTTAAGGGACCGGGCACCTGGTCAAGAAACGACTGTGAGATAGCCGCCTGCGCCAGAGATAAGGGACATGAAAACTGCGGTACATGTGAATTTTCCACAAGCTGCGGGAAACTTATGGAAAAGGACAGAATGCCCCAAAACCGTCTGGATAAAATGCGCAGGGAAAGTGAAAATACAGAAAGGCTGAGCAAAAAGGCCGCATTTTTAGGCAAGTGGATGCGCAGGCTTTTCTGGCTGGTAATACCCATGGTGCTGTCAATCATTTTAGGAACCAATACTGTACAGAATCTTTCCTATACCCTGTATGCGGTGGGTGTTGTTTTAAATATTTTCTGTTTCCTGGCCTATGGTATACTGCTTCTTAAAATGGCTCCGGAGGAAGAAAAATATAAAACCGCAGGAATATGCAGGATAGCGGTTGGAGCAGTTGGAGTTTTAAGTATTTTTATAACAGGAAATATAGCGGTAACCCTTATGTCAATCGTATCGTTCATATTTTCTGTTACCGGAGAGTATAACGAATATAAGGGACACGCGGCACTTTCTGAAATAGATAATGAACTGAGCGAAAAATGGGAAAAGCTGTGGAAATGGTATATAGGAATGTTCATTGCCATAGCGGCAAGTTTGGTTATTATGCTTCTGATGGCTATTTTAGGACTCATAATTCTCCTTGTATCCTTAATCGGAATACTGGTGGTAAGCATAATAAAACTCGTATATATTTACAGCAGTGCGGAATCCCTCAATAATTATGCCGCCCTTTACGCACCAAAAAGTATCGAAATGAAATAATTTTAAAGCCTTTGGATAGGGTGCCGGAAAAGACGGCACCCTTCGTCAAAATCAGGATTTTGACGAGCTTACTGTATGTATAAACAGTACGTTCCGTCGGCATAAAATGCCTTGAAACTCACTGTTTTCCTCGCCGGAAATAAATTCCGGCTGCGGATTCCATTTGGAAAACATAACACCGCCAAGACAGGCGGACAGCCATTTATGGCTGGCATTTGCGCAG
>CABPCX010000034.1 GCA_902406135.1 uncultured Eubacteriales bacterium | reverse complement strand
ATTCGATTTGGATGGTACCCTTGTGAATTCTATGAGAGTATGGGAAAATGCAGACTATGCCCTTGCGGAAAGATACGGGTTTGTACCTGATGACGAATACTGGAGCAAAGTTACGTCCCTGTCTTTTTTAGAGGGTGCGGCGTATATAACCAATAGATTCAATTTGAATAAAACATCAAGCGAAATAGCCGATGAACTTTATGAAATGGCTCTTCACGACTATAAATATAATATAGAGCTGAAGCCCGGCGCTGAAAATCTTCTCAAAATGCTGTCAAATGACGGCCTTAAAGTTGCCATAGCAACTTCCAATGTTGAGGAGATGACCCATGCGGTACTTAAGAAAAACGGAGTTTTTGACTACATAGACGCATTTGTATACTGCGACCAGGTAGGAAAAAACAAGGCTTTTCCCGATGTATACGAGGCGGCGGCAAAGGCCCTTGGCCTTAAGGCTTCCGAATGTTATATATTTGAAGATGTTCCCTACGCTTTGGAGGGGGCAAAAAAATCAGGAGCCGAAGTAATAGGCGTTTTTGATGAATACTCAGCGTCCAAAGAGGAGGAAATGAGAAGCAAAGCCGACAGATATATAATGTCTTTGGAAGAGTTTAGATACTGAGTATTGCAAAAATATAATGAATGTGATATATTCCTTGTGTTGGGTACAAATGTTTTCAATGTATGAACAGGAGGATATATATGAAAGATGACAAAAAGTTTTACATAATCGATAAAAGTGTTCTTCCGGAAGTTTTTATAAAAGTTATGGAAGTTAAAAATCTTCTTGAGAGCAAAAGAGAAAAAACTGTTCAGGATGCAGTTAATAAAGTAGGTATAAGCAGAAGTGCTTTTTATAAATACAGAGATGCCATTTTCCCTCTTTATGAACATTCAAGGGGCAAAAATGTGACATTTTCAGTAAATATGGATAATAAGTCGGGACTTCTTTCCCTGGTGCTCAACGCCATAGCAAATATATTGACGATTAATCAGACCATACCCATAAACGGTATAGCCAATGTTACTATCACTGTTGAAACCCAGGAGCTCACATCCGAAATTGGTGAGTTCATTGAAAAAATCAGTAATATTGAAGGCGTAAGGTCACTTAATATAATCGCTCGTGAATAATATATATGGGAGAGGATCGATATGTTACATATAAAGGTACCTGCTACATCGGCTAATATGGGCCCCGGATTTGACTGCGCCGGAGTTGCTCTTCAGCTTTATAATGAAATTTGGGTGGAAAAAAACGAAGGCGGCATCGATATATCGTCTGCCGACGGAAAAGATATACCTAAGGACGACAAAAACCTTATTTACACAACTATCAGAGACTTTTATGCACAGGAAGGCATTGAAATGCCCGGAATAAAGATAATACAGAAGGATGCCATACCTATGACAAGGGGCCTTGGAAGCTCGGCTGCCTGCATAGTAGGAGGCCTTCTTGCCGCCAACGCATTGAGCGGAAAAAATTATTCCGTAGATGAGATAGCTAAAAGGGCCGCATCTTTGGAAGGCCATCCTGACAATTCAAATCCTGCCCTTATGGGCTCCATGGTAATAAGTGCCATGTACGAAGAAGGAATGAAATGCGTAAAGATAGATGTGCCCAAAAATCTGGTTTTTGCAGTAATAATCCCTGATTTTGCTCTTTCGACGTCGGAATCAAGGGCGGTCCTTCCCAAAGAATACACAAGAAGCCAGGCGGTATTTAATTCCTCAAGAACAGGACTTCTGGTCGCTTCTATGATGACAGGAAATATCGATAATCTTCGTATAGCCGTTGATGACGCTATACATCAGCCATACAGAAAAAAACTTATAAGAAATTATGATGATATATTTGCGAAGGCGAGACTCTGCGGATCAAAGGCTGAATATCTGAGCGGAGCAGGACCTACGCTTATGACTTTGATTACGGATGAAAACGCGGAGGAGTATGAAAAGGAAATGAAAGAATTCCTTGCTGCTCTCCCCGATAATTGGGAGCTCAAACTGCTCAAGCCTGATACACAGGGGGCGACAGTTGAGTTTGAATAATCCGGCTTGGAGGTAATTTTTTGCTTATAGTACAAAAATACGGCGGTTCTTCCGTCGCTGACAAAAGTCGAATAATGAATGTCGCTTCACGCGTAGCTGAAGCTTATAAAGAAGGAAATGAATTAGTTGTAGTTGTTTCCGCCCAGGGAGACACAACCGATGAACTGCTTAAGGCGGCGGCGGACATAAATCCGGATGCCTCGGAAAGAGAACTCGATATGATAATATCAACGGGTGAGCAGCAGTCAGCGGCACTTATGGCCATGGCTTTAAACGGTATGGGTATTCCTGCCATAAGCCTTAACGGATGGCAGATGGGCATAGTTACGACTGAGACCTATGGAAATGCCAAGATAGATTCCATTTCAGCGGAAAGAATAAAAGAAGAACTTTCCAAAGGAAAAATAGTAATAGCGGCAGGATTCCAGGGTATAAACAAGTATGGGGATATAACCACCCTTGGACGCGGTGGCTCGGACACTACGGCAGTGGCCCTTGCGGCAGCCCTTAATGCTGACAGATGCGAGATATATACTGACGTGGAAGGCGTATATACTGCTGACCCCAGAGTTGTGGATACAGCTGAAAAACTGGATAAAATAAGCTATGACGAAATGCTTGACTTTACGACCATGGGAGCCAAGGTACTGCATAACCGCTCCGTTGAGCTGGCTAAAAGATATGAGGTACCCCTCAGCGTGCGTTCGAGTTTTGTAAAAAGCAGCGGTACAGCTGTATGCGGCGAAAAGGGTAAACGTATTGTAAGCGGAATTGCCTCAGACAGAGATACTGCCCTCATAACCATAACAGGATTAGTCAACAAACCCGGAGCAGCCTTTGGAGTATTTAAACTTTTGGCTGAAAGAGGCATAAGTGTTGATATAATACTTGGTTCCGGGGAAAACGGCGGAGAAATCGCTTTTACTGTGGAAAGAAAAAATCTTAAGGCGGTTACTTCAGCCCTTAAGGCGAACCTTAAGGCAGGAACCATAAAATGGGACGAAGGATTTTCAAAGATATCAATTATCGGCGCTGGGCTTGAAACAAATCCCGGTGTAGCTTCCGAACTTTTCGGAGCACTGGCCGAAGAAAACATAAACGTTGAGATGATAACAACATCAGAGATAAAAATCAGCCTTCTTATTAACAGAAAAGATGAGGAAAAGGCAGTAAGAGTCCTTCACAAAAAATTTATAGAAAAATATAAAGCGTAATAAATAAAGCAGGGAATTTGATTCCCTGCTTTTTGTTATTAATTCTGTTTATAGTCCCTAAGCATACTGCTGAGTTTATCAAAATTATCCTGAGAACAGGTGAGGGCCTTTCCGCCGGAACATTCTATAAGACAAAGGACCCTTGCAGTTGTTTCCAAAACTTCAACTACTGTAAATGCTTCATACATATCTTCACCTATGCATACGGCTCCGTGGCATTTTAACAGACAGGCTTTAGCCTTTGTACCCAGGGCTTCGATACAGTTTTTTGCAAGGGCCGGACTGCCGGGAAGGGCATATTCGGCACACTTTACACGTTCGCCTAAAGTCTGGGCAGCTTCGTCAAGTATCAGGGGGATATCCTTTCCCTGAGCCGCGTATACAAGAGAGTAAACAGGATGAGTATGTATCACTGCGTTTATTTCCGGCCGGTTTTGATAAATAGTTATATGCATCAGCATTTCTACGGTAGGCTTTCTTTTTCCTTCGATTATGCGGCCGAAGGCATCGCATACGACTATGTCGTCTTCGGTTATATCACAGTGTTTTATCCCTCCGGGAGTAAGAAATATATATCCGCTTTTGGGATCTCGAACACTGAGATTTCCCCAGGTTTCAGCCGCAAGTTTTGAGTTTTCAACTCTTTTGGCGCTGTCAACTAAAAGCTTTTTAAATAATTTCATAATTATCCCTTCTTTTCTGAAGCCTCTTTTTTCTCAAATATTTTTTTGAAAGATTCATTGTAGGGCGGCCTTGCTATGCCGTATTCGGTTATTATGGCCGTTATGAGGTCATTGTCGGTAACATCAAAGGCAGGGTTAAATACCTTTACGCCTTCGGGAGCCATTCTTTTTGAATACCACATTTCGGTAACTTCATGGTCGGGACGAAGCTCAATATTTATATCGGCTCCTGTACTTGTATTCATATCTATGGTCGAGGTAGGGGCACATACATAAAACGGAACATTATATCTTTTAGCCGCGAGGGCTACCATGGATGTTCCTATCTTATTTGCGGTATCTCCGTTTGCCGCAACTCTGTCACAGCCTACAAATACCGCGTTTACAAGGCCCTTTCGCATTACGGATGCTGCCATATTGTCGCATATAAGAGTAACATCTAGACCGGACTGGCTTAATTCAAAACTTGTAAGTCTTGCACCCTGAAGGAGAGGACGGGTTTCATCTGAAAATACTTTAAAATTATATCCTTTTTCGTGGCCCAGGTACATGGGAGCCGTTGCCGTACCGTATTTAACGGTGGCAAGTTTTCCGGCATTGCAGTGGGTAAGAAGTCCGTCGCCGGGTTTTACAAGGCTGAGGCCGTATTCGCCTATGGCTTTGCATACGCGTATATCCTCGTCTCTTATTTCGATGGCCTCTTTTCTGAGGGCTTCCACTATTTCAGGTATAGGTTTCTCCTTGTTATTTTCAACTATTTTTCCCATACGCTTAAGTGCCCAGGAAAGATTGACTGCTGTCGGACGGGCGGAATCCAGATAATCAGACGCTTCTTTAAACTGTCTGTAGAAATCTTCAAAGCTGTCTGCTTTTATTTTCCTTGCGGCGAGATATATACCCATAGCGGCTGTTACGCCTATGGCGGGAGCCCCTCTTACCTGAAGCAGATAAATGGCGTTCCATATCTCTTTTTGAGTTTTAAGGCTTAAAATTTCGGTACTGTAGGGCAGCTTTGTCTGGTCGATTATAACTATTGCGTTATTTTTCTCGTCGAGCGCTACAGTATCATAGTCCATAATATTTTTCACTGCCATTCCTCCTTAAAGCAGTCTGGGGACAGAATTTTATTGGCTTTTGTCCTCAGGCAATGCCGTATTTTCTAATTAAATAATAGCATTTTACAACGGAGATTACAATATTTTGACCTTTGGAGGAAAACAAAAATCCGCCCTGAAAAGGGCGGATAATTATATTATATCCTGGGAAGAAAATCCTCTGTACTGAAGGGCCTCTGCCAGATGTTCAAGGCCGATTTTTTCACTGCCTGCAAGGTCAGCGATAGTACGGGATACTTTAAGTATTTTATGATAGGACCTGGCACTGAGATTAAGACTGTCAAAGGCTTCTTTGAGAAGCTCTTCGGCGTCCTTTTCAAGTACGCAGTATTTTTCCATAAGAGGCGTAGTAAGCCTTGAATTAAAGAAAATACCGGAATCCTTATATCTTTCAAGCTGTATGTTTCTTGCGGCTGTGACGCGCTTTTTTATTTCTTTAGAACTTTCGGCTTTTTCCGAACTGTTTAAATCCTTGTAGGATACATCAGGGGTGTCTGCATAAATATCTATTCTGTCAAGAAGCGGTCCTGATATTTTTTTCCTGTAGTTTGTTATTTCGCTCATGGAGCAGTGGCATTTTTTATCACCGAGATATCCGCAGGGACATGGATTCATGGCCGCCACGAGCATAAAATCCGAAGGATATTGGGCAGTGGCATTTACTCTGGATATGGTAACTATTCCGTCTTCCATGGGCTGGCGCAGTACCTCAAGCACATCTCGCTTAAATTCCGGCAGTTCATCAAGGAAAAGAACTCCGTAGTGGGCCAGGCTGACTTCACCCGGTCTCGGTATGCCTCCTCCGCCTGTAAGCGCGGCTGCGGAAACGGTATGATGCGGAGCACGGAAAGGACGTCTGGTTATAAGAGACTTTCCGTTTTGTAAAAGACCTGAGACACTGTATATCTTTGTTATCTCTATGCTTTCTTCAAAGGTCAAATCCGGCAGAATAGAGGGCAGACGTCTTGCGAGCATAGTCTTACCGCTTCCCGGATGTCCGCTCAGAAGAATATTATGGTATCCAGCCGCTGCTATCTCCATTGCCCTCTTTACAAATTCCTGGCCTTTAACGTCGGAAAAATCGGGGGCAGGAAGCAGGCTTTCCGATGAAAATATATCTTTTATATCAACTTTATGTATCTGGGGTGTTATGCCCTTTATTATTTCGGAAATGTCGTTATAGGCATATACTTCCATTCCTTCCACAAGGGCAGCCTCATCGGCGTTTTCAGGAGGAACAATGCATTTTTTGATGCCGTTTTTGAAGGCTCCGTATACTATTGGAAGTACTCCTCTGACGGGGCGTATGCTGCCGTCGAGAGACAGCTCGCCTATTATAAGACTGTCCTGTATAACGGATTTGTTTATCTTTTCCAAACAGGAAAGTACGCCAAGGGCTATGGGCAGGTCAAAGGCAGGACCTTCTTTTTTAGTGTCAGCTGGAGCCAAGTTTACTGTTATGCGCTTAGCGGGAAGTTCAATGCCTGAATTTTTTATGGCAGTCCTTACTCTTTCTTTTGATTCCTTTACCGCCGACCCGGGGAGCCCTACTATTTCAAAACAGGGAAAACCGTTTGATATGTCGACCTCCACATTTACTGCGTATCCGTTTATTCCGCTTACAGCGCCGCTCAAAACTTTGGACAGCATAAACACCCCTCCAATCTATAGATATATGATAACAACTTGTATGTTTTTTAGCAATATATATGAAAGTTTTCGGTGAAAAAATATTAGTATTGAATTTAAATGAAAAACAATATATTATAAAAGTCGTGTATAACTTTTAGATAAACCACAGGTGGATTTTTATGAAAGATGATTATTATGTGATGTGGCTGAGCCGTATAGACGGCATGAACCTGTCAAAAATCAAGAGACTGACTGCATATTTTGGCAGTGCAGAGGAAATATATAAAGCCGAAAGAGATGAGCTTGAAGAAGTTATCTGCGCCGAAGAGGCATATAAGATAGCCGCCTCATCTGTGGACGGAAGCCTCGAAAAATATATGGAGTCCCTTGAAAAATCAGGTTCTGATTATATGTCATTTTTCAATGAAAATTACCCAAAAGGATTAAAAGATATTGACGATGCGCCAATTGGCCTTTATTATAAAGGAAGTTTTCCTAAAACAGATTCAAGATTTGTTTCTATGGTAGGCTCAAGACGGTGTACTCAGTATGGAAAACAGGCAGCTTTAAAATTGTCAGGCGACCTGGCTAAAAGGGGAATAACGATTGTAAGCGGTCTGGCGGCAGGCATAGATTCATATTCCGCATACGGCACCCTGAAAAATAAAGGCATTACCGTTGCGGTGATGGGTACGGCCATCGATAGATGTTATCCGGCTGAAAACAGAGGTTTGATGGAAAGGATAATAAACGAGGGCGGCTGTATTTTATCTGAATATGCTCCCGGTGCAAAGACTTATGGCTCAGATTTCGTAAGAAGAAACAGGATAATTGCCGGACTGTCTGAAGTCTTGATAATAGTTGAAGCAGAATTAAAAAGCGGCACTTCATCAACGGTTGATGATGCTCTTAAGTATGGTAGAAGCATATTTGCGGTACCCGGCAGTATATTCAGCAAGTACAGCGAAGGTACAAACAGACTTATAAGGGACGGCTGTCCGCCGGTGCTTTCTTATGAAGATATTCTGCTTGAAATGGGAATTGATGAAAGGTATATTAAAAAACATAACGGAAAAGATGAAAAGCCCGAGCTGAGCGGCATAGGAGAGACAGGAAGAATAATAATAGAAGCATTGGGAGAACCTATGAGCTTTGATGAGCTTGCGGCTAAAACTGGAATGAATGAGACCAGACTCAGGTCGGAGCTTACGGTTTTGGAAATAAGGAAAATCGTAGCCAAACTTCCCGGCCAGAGATATGTATTAGTATATTAAGTGTAGGAGGTACACAAGTGGCTGAAACTGTGACAGAAAATGCTGCGAAAAAAAAGACAACAGCAAAAAATAAAACAGCAAAAAAGACTGCTTCCGCAGCCAAGAAAACTACTAAAAAAACAAAAAAAGCTAAGAAGAACCTTGTTATTGTGGAGTCTCCCGCAAAGGCAAGTACAATAACCAAATTTTTAGGTAAAAACTATACTGTTATGGCTTCCATGGGACATGTAAGAGACCTGCCCAAAAGCCAGCTTGGAATAGATATTGAAAACGATTATGAGCCTAAATATATAACAATAAGAGGCAAGGGCGAGCTTTTAAGTGCCCTTAGAAAAGAAGCAAAAAATGCGGATAAAATATATCTGGCAACTGACCCTGACCGTGAAGGAGAAGCCATAAGCTGGCATCTTATTACGGCCCTTAATCTTGATGAAAGCAAGACTGACAGAATAACATTTAACGAGATAACAAAGGACGCCGTAGAAAAGTCCATTAAAAACGCAAGAGGCATAGATATGAATCTTGTAAATGCCCAGCAGGCAAGACGTGTATTAGACAGAATAGTTGGTTACCCCGTAAGCAACCTGCTCTGGCAGAAGGTAAAGGGACGTCTCAGCGGAGGAAGGGTACAGTCCGCCGCATTAAAGATGATATGTGACCGTGAAGAAGAAATAAGAAGCTTTATACCGGAAGAATACTGGACAGTAAGCGCCTTTGTAAATGACGGCTCATCAAATGAGTTTGAGGCTAAGCTTTACGGAACAGCCGAAGGAAAAATAGAGCTTAAGAGCAAGGAAGACACTGATAAAGTACTTAATGCCGTAAACGGAAAAGACTTTGTTGTTAAAGAAGTAAAGAGAAGCGAAAAGATAAGAAAGCCTTATCCTCCTTTTACAACAAGTACACTCCAGCAGGAAGCAAGTAAATATTTGAACTTTACAGCGCAGAAAACAATGATGCTTGCCCAGCAGCTTTATGAAGGTGTTGAGATAAAGGGTGAAGGCACAGTAGGTCTTGTATCCTATATCAGAACTGACTCTGTACGTGTTTCCGATGAAGCATACGAACAGGTTACAGAATTTATTAAAAACGACATAGGCGATAAATTCCTCCCTGCGGAGAGAAATATATATAAAACCAAAAAGACAGCTCAGGATGCCCACGAGGCCATAAGACCCACATATTCATACAGGACACCTGAAAGTCTTAAGGCATCTCTTTCCAACGACCAGTTTAAGCTTTATAAACTTATATGGGAAAGATTTGTTTCAAGCCAGATGGCGCCGGCAGTCTATGAGACCATGGGAGTATCCATAGAGGCAGCGGGATATATTTTCAGAATAAATGCATCAGCAATAAAGTTTAAAGGATTTTTGGAAGTATATAACCGCGTGGAAGAGACTGAAAATATAATAAAGTTCCCTAAGATAGAGGAAAACTGTGTGCTTAAAATAAAGGACATAGTACCTGAGCAGCATTTTTCACAGCCTCCCGCAAGATATACAGATGCATCTTTGATAAAGACCATGGAAGAACTGGGAATAGGACGTCCAAGTACCTATGCGCCCATACTTGCCACAATCCAGGCAAGAAACTACGTGTCTAAGGAAAAGAAAGCCATTTTCCCCACTGAGCTTGGAGAAATCGTAAATGACATTATGAAGGAATATTTCCCTGAGATAGTAAACATAGGATTTACTGCCGAGATGGAAAACGAGCTGGACAGGGTGGAAGAAGGCCTTGACGAATGGAAAAAGGTAATAAGAGATTTTTATCCCATGTTCAGCGAGCAGCTTGAAACAGCAATGGAAAAGCTGGAGAAGGTTGAGATAAAAGACGAAGAAACGGATATCGTATGCGAAAAATGCGGAAGAAAGATGGTTATAAAGATAGGCAGATACGGAAAATTCCTTGCCTGTCCCGGATATCCCGAATGTAATAACGCAAAACCCTATTTTGAGCCTGCCGACGTTGAATGTCCAAAATGCGGCGGTATGGTTATGAAGAAAAAATCCAAAAAGGGAAGAACATATTACGGCTGTGAGCATAATCCCGAATGTGACTTTGTTTCATGGGATAAACCGGCCAAGGAGAAATGTCCTAAATGCGGCTCATATATGCTTGAAAAGGGCAAAGAACCTGTAAAATTAGTATGTTCCAATGAAAAATGCGGTTTTGTGACAGAAAAAAAGGAAGAATCTGAAGATTAATAAAAGGACGCGGAATTTTCCGCGTCTTTTTTAGGGTAAAAAATAAAAAATGTATTGTATTTATGCGGATTTAGTGATATAATATCTGCCGTAACTGATTAAAACACACGCATTTGACTCGGCCGCAGGGTGCTCCTGCTCGGAGTTTTGGCGGCTTGGATAATGCGGAGGAAAAACCTAGGAGGTAAATTATGAGCGTAATTTCTATGAAACAGTTGTTAGAAGCAGGTGTACATTTCGGACACCAGACAAGAAGATGGAACCCTAAAATGGCTCCTTACATCTTCGCTGAAAGAAACGGTATCTACATTATCGATCTTCAGAAGACAGTTAAGAAGGTAGACGAAGCT
>CABPCX010000033.1 GCA_902406135.1 uncultured Eubacteriales bacterium | reverse complement strand
GTGGTCATCGGCAAAATTACGGTCGCCATGGAATTCTATAAATCCTTTAAATATATTTCTTATATAATCAAGTCCCGTTGGACGGCTACTGTCACGGGCAAGTTTTACTCTTTCATATGGTATGCTCATACATTCATACCTCCGTTATGCATTTTCAGAAGCTCTGTGAGCAGCTTCTTCTGGTTGGAACGTGGAACTATACTGTCAATAAATCCGTGTTCCAATACAAATTCTGCCTTCTGGAACCCTTTAGGAAGGGATTTTCTCGTTGTCTGCTCGATTACTCTGGCACCGGCAAAACCTACTGTTGCTCGGGGTTCGGCAAGTATTATATCCGCCTCCATGGCAAAACTTGCGATTACTCCGCCAGTTGTGGGGTCAGTAAGAACAACGATATAAAGCAGTCCAGAATCGCTGTGTCTCTTTACCGCCGCACTGGTTTTAGCCATCTGCATAAGAGACAGAAGACCTTCCTGCATTCTCGCTCCTCCGGAAACCGTAAAGCCAACCACCGGCAGACGATGTTCAGCGGCATATTCAAACAGTGAAGTTACCTTTTCTCCTACGGCGCTTCCCATACTGCCCATCATAAAGTATGATTCCATAACAAACAGACAGCATTTCTGTCCGCCTATGCTGGCAGTACCGCAAATAACGGCTTCTTCCTCGCCGCTGGCCGCCCTTACGGTATCGATTTTGTCCCTGTAACCGGGAAAACTAAGGGGATTTCCCGATTTCAGGTCGGAGTATAATTCATGGAAGCTGTCCTTGTCGGCAATCATTTTTATTCTCTGTCTTGCCTTCATTCTGAAGTGGTATCCGCAGGGGCAGACAAGATTATTTTCCCAAAGACGGCTGAGAGGTATGCTTTTATGACAGCTGGGGCAGGTCTTTTCGGGTTCGCCGTCGTCCCTGTGAAGGGGAGCCGATGTACGTCCGCCTTCCTCCAGCTTATTTTTTGGTTTTAAAAAACTGATCAACGCCATAATATCACCTATTACTCATAAAAGTTAGATCGTAATTTCCTGATGTGAATCTGTCATCTTCAACAATTCGAAGCTGTTCTTCAATATTTGTAGGTATACCGTCTATTACAAGTTCACAGAGAGAAGCCTTTACCTTTCTGAGGGCTTCTTCCCTTGTTTTTGCAAAAACTATAAGTTTGCCAGGCAGTGAGTCATAATAGGGCGATATGGTGGTGCCTTCGATAAGGCTTGTATCAAATCTTACCGAGGGGCCTCCTGGTACGTGGAGCATCTTAAGGGTTCCGCAGCTTCCTGCGTTGATACGGCATTCAATGGCTGAGCCCTGTATCTTTACATCGTCCTGGGTAAAGTTAAGGGGTATTCCCGATGCTATACGTATCTGCCATTTTACTATATCAAAGCCTGTGAGCATTTCAGTTACACAGTGTTCCACCTGAAGACGCACATTCATCTCCATAAACCAGAATCTGCCTTCCTTATCCAGCAGAAATTCCAGAGTTCCGGCTCCGATATAACCTATCTGTTTTACAGCTTCCACAGCCAGTTTGATTATATCTCTGCGCTTTTCGTCATCTACTGCGGGAGAAGGTGTTTCCTCTATAAGTTTCTGGTTTCTTCTCTGAAGTGAGCAGTCCCTGTCGCCAAGGCATACCACATTTCCGTATTCATCGGCTATTATCTGAAGTTCCACATGTCTTGCGGGATATACATATTTTTCAATGTATACGCTTCCGTCGCCAAAGGCGCTTACAGCCTCGCTGGTGGCCTGGAGATAGGCTTCCTCCATATCGTCGGGAGTCATTATAAGCCTTATTCCCCTGCCTCCGCCTCCTGCGCAGGCCTTGAGCATTACGGGATATCCAATTTTTTCAGCTGCTCTCTGGGCTTCTTCCACGGAAGAAACCGCCTTTGTTCCGGGAATAACCGTAAGTCCCGTCTTGCTTATGAGTTCCTTCAGAACCGCTTTATCACTGAGCTGTTCCATACTTTCAGGGTCAGGTCCTATGAACACTATCCCGTTTTTTCTGCACAGACGTGCAAAGTGGGCATTTTCCGAAAGGAAACCGTATCCGGGATGTATTGCCTGGGCACCCGCAAGTATGGCGGCACTTATTATCTGATTTTCATTTAAATAACTATCCGAGGCCTCTGGTCCGCCTATGCAGTAGCTCTGGTCAGCCAGAGCTACGTGCAAAGCATTTTTATCCGCCTCGGAGTACACTGCTACCGTTGAGACGCCCATTTCCTTGCAGGCTCTTATTATCCTGACGGCTATCTCACCACGGTTTGCTATTAATATTTTTGAGAACATATTTTAATCACCTGTTATGCAGAATGAAAATTCAGCCGATACACAGAGACTTTCCCCAACCATTATCTTTCCTTCGGCAAAATAAAAGGGATGTTTTGCTCTTTTTATATGGCACTGTGTCTCTACTGTGTCTCCGGGTTTTACCGGTGAACGGAATTTCACATTATTAAGTCCTGTGTATACCGGAAGTTTTCCCTCAGTCATGGCATCCTTCATAAGCACGCATGCAGACTGAGCCAGTATCTCACAGAGTATGACTCCGGGAACTATGGGATTTCCGGGGAAATGTCCCTTAAGGAAAAATTCATCGCCCTTTACCGTATAATGGCCGATGGATGTACCTTCCCTTTCCTCCACATCGTCCAGAAGAAGCATATTGTCTCTGTGAGGCAGTATTTTCATTATTTCTTCTCTATTCATATTTTTACCTCTTGATACGGAATAACTCCGTTCCGAATTCAACCACACGTCCGTTGGTCACACATATTTCTGATATTACTCCGTCTTCTTCGGCTGTTATCTCATTCATAAGCTTCATAGCCTCCACAAGACAAAGTATCTGGCCTTTCTTGACGTGGTCTCCTACAGTTACATAGGGGTCTGCGTTTTCGGCAGGTGCCGCATAAAATACACCGACTATAGGAGATTTTACGCTGATATAGTCTGTATCTTCCTTTACTGCGGGAGCAGCAGAAACGGCAGGAGCAGGAATACTGCTTACGGCCGCTGTCTCTCTTATCACCGCCGGAGCAGTACGCTCAAGACGCACTACTTTGTTATCTTCTGTTATCTCAAGACCTGTAAGGTCAAGTTCTTTCATAAGCTCTGCATATTTTCTTATATCTGTTTCGTTCATAATTACACCTTTCTAAAAGCAAGACAAGCATTATGACCGCCAAATCCCAGTGAGTTGGAAAGGGCAAGGTCAATGTCCGCTTTTACTGCAGTATTAGGTACACAGTTAAGATCGCATGCCTCATCCTGTTCTTTAAGATTGATAGTAGGAGGTATTATACCTTCATTAAGGGCAAACAGGCAGGCAAGAGCCTCTATGGCGCCAGCCGCACCAAGCATATGGCCTGTCATTGATTTTGTTGAGCTTACATAAGCTCTCTTTGCAGCTTCTTCGCCAAGGGCTTTTTTGATTGCTATTGTCTCTAAGGAATCGTTCATAGGTGTTCCCGTTCCGTGAGCATTAACATATACCCTGTCATTTTCGGTATATCCGGCTTCTCTCATGGCGTCGGCCATGGCCTGTGCTCCTCCCCTTGCTTCGGGATGGGGAGCTGTTATATGGTGGGCGTCGCATGTGGAACCGTATCCGCATACTTCTCCGTATATCTTTGCTCCACGGGCCTTTGCGTGTTCGTACTCCTCAAGAATAAGTGCTACGGCACCTTCGCCGATAACAAATCCGCCTCTCCTCTTATCAAAGGGAAGTGACGCTGCCTCAGGATCTTCCGATGTGGAAAGAGCCTTCATATTAACAAATCCTGCAATGGCTGAAGGGCTTATGGCCGCTTCTGCACCTCCTGCTATAGCTGCATCAGCATAGCCGTGGCGGATAAGTCTCATGGCCTCTCCAATGGCATTTGAACCTGAAGCGCAGGCTGTAACTGCAGGCATTGCTGAACCGCGGCAGTCGTGGCGTATAGCTATCATACCTGATGCCATATTCGCAATCATCATCGGTATAAATAAAGGTGAGACTCTGCGGGGGCCCTTTTCCATAAGTTTGCCGTATTCTGTCTCGAATGTATTTATTCCGCCAATACCTGTTCCGAATATAACTGAAAAGCGTTCGGGAGCAACAGTTCCTTCAATGCCGCTTTCCTCTACCGCCTGCTGTGCGGCAGCAACCGCAAACTGTGCATAACGGTCAGTACGAAGCACCTCGTTTACTTCAAGGTAATCTCTTGGATTAAAATCCTTTACTTCCGCTCCGAGTTTAGCCTTAAAATTTTCTGTATCAAAAAGTGTTATGGGAGCTATGCCATTTTTACCGCTTTTAAGGCCTTCCCATGTATCCTTTACATTATTTCCCACAGGGGTGATCGCTCCCATTCCGGTAACGACTACTCTTCTGTTTTCACTCATAATTTATTCTCCTTACATTGCGATGCCGCCGTCTACACGGAGCACTTCGCCTGTTACATATTTTGCTGTGGCAAGATATCCGACAGCTTCAGCCACATCTTCCGCTTCTCCCATCTTTCCTAATGGTATCATCTTAAGCAGAGGATTTTCTGTCTGGTTGTCTGTCATATCGGTAGCTATAAATCCGGGGGCAACGGCATTGCATCTGATGCCCTTGGGCGCCAGCTCCTTGGCAATGGTCTTTGTAAGTCCTATAAGACCGGCCTTTGATGCCGCATAATTGCACTGTCCGGCATTTCCCATTATTCCAGATACCGAAGTGATATTGATTATGCAGCCCTCGCGGTTTCTTATGAAAAGGCCTGCCAGATGGCGTATCATATTGAAAGCGCCCTTAAGATTTACGGCTATTACCCTGTCAAAGTCTTCTTCCTTCATCATTACAGCAAGGCCGTCGCGTGTTATGCCTGCGTTGTTTACCAGTATGTGCGCGGTTTTAAAATCAGCCTTTATAAGTCCTGCCAGTTCCTTTACCGCCTCAAAGTCAGCCACATCGCACTGATATGCCTTTGCTTTTACACCAAATTCCTGTATGCATTTTTCGCATACCTTTTCTCCGGCTTCCACACTGCTTGAGCATATAACGGCTATGTCGGCTCCCATTGACGCAAGTTTATAAGCTATAGCCTCACCAAGGCCCCTTGAGCCTCCTGTGATGACTGCTGTTTTTCCTTCTAATGGCTTTAACATCATTCTACCTCCGCTAAATACTCAGTCACTGTCTGAGCCTTAACTCCTGCATCGATCTTCTTTATCATATTTGTAAGAGTTCTGCCCGGTCCGATCTCAATAAATGTATCTACGCCGTCAGCTATCATATTTCTTACTATCTTTTCCCAAAGGACTGGACTGCATATCTGTCTTGATAAAAGTCCCACCACATCATCCGTATAGGGTTCTGATGTCAGGTCGGAATATAAAGTTATATCATTTTTCTTTATATCAGCCTTTGCAAGCTCTTCTCCAAAGGCCTTTGCAGCTTCTTCCATAAAGGGTGAATGAAAAGCTCCCTTTAACTTAAGAGGAAGAGCCCTTCCTCCTGCCTTTTTTACATCGGCTGAAAAATCCGCCATCTGTGAAGCAAGACCTGAAACTGTTATCTGTCCGGGGCAGTTGAAGTTTACGGGATATACATCGGAATATCCTTTACATACTTCCTCTACCTGTTCGGGAGTAAGTTTAACTACAGCCGCCATGGAAGTATCAAACTTTTCAGCTTCCTTCTGCATAAGCTCCCCGCGTTTTATGACAAGTTTAAAACCTGTCTCATTATCAAACACTCCTGCCGCCGTAGCCGCAGTTACTTCTCCAAGGGAAAATCCCGCTAATGCATCAGGCTTTACTCCCTTATTAAAAAGCACTTCTGCAGCCGCCAGTTCCATGGCAAACAGGCAGGGCTGTGTATTTTTTGTTTCTTTTAATTCTTCTTCCGTACCCTCAAAGCACTGTTTAGATGTTCCGGGGCGGATTGTGTCGCACATATCAAATATTGATGCGGCGGCACTGTATTTTGAGGCAAGGTCCTTTCCCATGCCGGGATACTGGTCTCCCTGGCCTGAAAAAACAAATGCTATTTTACCCATTGTGATGCCCTCAGGAGGATTGGTTCAGCTTCCTCCACAACTTCCTTTATTATTTCTGCGGCCGGCTGTTCCTTTTTAACCATTGCCGCTATCTGTCCGGAAAGGAAACATCCTTTCTCGGCATCGCCTTCCTGTACCGCAAGACGCAGAGCTCCTGCGCCGAGAGCTTCAAGCTCATCGTCAGGCATTCCGCCGTATTCTGCCTTTGAATAGTTTCTTGCGAAAGGCGTTCTCAGACTGCGGACAGGGTGTCCCAGTCTCTTTCCTGTCACCATTGTACAAAGGTCATTGGCCTTTATTATTTTTTCTTTATATACGGGGTGTATAGTACACTCCTCTGCGCTTAAGAAACGGGTTCCCATCTGAACCGCGCAGGCTCCGAGCATAAACGCAGCCGCAACTCCCCTTCCGTCAGCTATTCCTCCTGCCGCAATTACAGGAAGTGTTGTTGCATCGCATATCTGGGGAACAAGTACCATTGTTGTAAGTTCTCCCACATGGCCGCCGCTTTCGCCGCCTTCAGCAATAAGCGCTGAGGCTCCAAGGCGTGTCATAAGTTTTGCCATGGCTACGGAAGCTACGACAGGGATAACTTTGATGCCTGCTTCTTTCCAGTCTTTCATATATTTAGAGGGATTTCCCGCACCTGTGGTGACTACCTCAACTTTTTCTTCTGTTACTGTCTGTGCTACTTCGTCCGCAAACGGACTCATAAGCATTATATTTACACCAATTGGTTTATCTGTAAGTGACCTGGCAATCTTTATCTGCTCTCTAACGTAATTTCCGTCAGCATTTCCTGCGGCAATAATACCAAGGCCGCCGCCGTTTGATACGGCGGCAGCCAGTCTGCCGTCAGCGATCCAGGCCATTCCGCCCTGAAATACCGGATATTTGATACCCAGCATTTCGCAAATCTCTGATTTAATCATAATTTTCAACCCTGCTTGCTCTGAATGAATTTATCAAGATCATCAATTGTTTCAACCTTCTGGTCAAGTTCGATTTCAATACCGATCTCGTCCTCAAGGCTCATAAGAAGCTCTACTGTATCAAGTGAGTCGATACCAAGCTCTGAAAACTTGCTTTCAGGCTTTACATCTGCAACATCACAGCCTGTACGTTCGGAAACAATTTTAGCAATAGCGTCAAAATACATAATAATATCCTCCAATTAAATTTTATTGTTACTTGTCGGAGTGTATTATACAGTGAGGTGTGTTCCCAAAATACTCCCGCAGAGTTCCTTAAGCGTTCCAAAATTATGAATAAATTTTGAACAATTATTAAATACTCATATTTTTAGGGCTTAATTTTGCAGTAAACGAAAAGGACCGAGTCTGTTAAAGACCCGGTCCTTTTTAGCTGTAATATATGTTTATAATCAAAGTTATACCGTAACTCTCAGAATTACAGAATTATTTCTGCATATAATTACAATACATATCTTTATTTAATTTTGTTATATCTATTCTTGAAGCAACACGCTTATGTATATACCTAGCATATCCTGCATCAGAATCACCCGAGAATACGGTTTTAAAAATACCTAAAAATCTATAGTCTTCTCCCTTAGACTTGCCAAATACAAGTCTTATCATATTCTCAAGCTTCTTTGAAACATCTGCCGGTTCGTCATAATTATATTCTATAATCGTATTGCCGTTATCATCCAATATATTAATCCAATTTTTTGTTTTGCTTCCCGGTTTCTTCCGTCCGTTTTCTTCTATGGCCATTTTGGGAAACCACGCTATATAATAATCATTGATGTTATAATGTCCTCTTTGATATGCTTTATATTTTTCCCCAAAGCACTCATTGCATATATCTTTTATATATTTATATGTTATCCCGCTGTCTGCATCAAGTATATTTTCAGCAGTACCTTTTTCCGTTAATTTTAAATCATTCACAGTACTTTCCCCCATCTTCAAACATCCGTTAAAATTCACCAAAACTGCATTCCGTTTCCATTATTTCACAGTTTAAAGCAAATTAATGTTTCTGTTATACCGAAACCCCAAATACAAAAATAATACATAAATAAAAATAAACCCCGGATTTCCGGGGTTTATAAGAATGGAGCTGAGGAGAATCGAACTCCTGTCCGAAAGCCCATCGGCAAAGACTTCTCCCATCACAGACTATCTTTTGAAATTCCCCTCTCCCGCCGCCGACAGTCAGGCTGCGGAATCAGGTAGCTTCATAGTTCTTTTTTTACCGCAAAGCTTAGGTAAAAAAGGTCCTCACAAAGTCGACGCCGGTTACCGGGACTGTGAGCAATCCCGGGCCGACGAGCCGCGCTTAGGCAGCTACTAATTCTCTATTATTGTCGTTTCTTTTTAAAAATTTACGGCCTTGATACGCAGTTGACCGATACTGCGGATGGCTATCTCAGCTTTCAAGACTCCCGTCGAAACCATTACAGCCCCGAAACGAAAGACTTTGAAACATATCAAAGAGTAAGATTTCTTATCTTAAACTCTTTTTCAGCCTCTCTTCTCTGGTCATTCTTTGCAATGGTCTGTCTCTTGTCGTAGAGTTTTTTACCTTTGGCAATGCCAATATCGACCTTAACAAGACCATGGTCAAAGTATACCTTAAGAGGAACAACGGTATATCCCGTTGCCGTAACAGCCGCAGCTATTTTATTTATCTCATGCTTATGAAGCAGGAGTCTGCGGGTCCTAAGAGGCTCTTTATTGAATATGTTTCCCTGTTCATAAGGACTTATGTGCATATTATAGATAAAGGCAGAACCATTTTCAATTCTGATAAAACTTTCCTTAAGACTGCATTTGCCAAGTCTCAAACTTTTTACTTCAGTCCCTGCAAGAGATATTCCTGCCTGATATGTTTCTTCAATAAAATAATCGTGATAAGCTTTTTTATTCTGAGCTATAAGTCTTGAAGTTTTCTCTTTACCCAAATAAGACACCTCCCTTATCCAACAGTGCTATAGTATTATAGCACATTAGTTCAAAAACTCCAATTACATTTTTATTACAAAATGTGACTGATTGCATAATTTGCATATTTGTTGTAAAATTCATAACATAAAATATTAGGAGAATGCAATATGAATTTACTAACAGTCGAAGGAATAAGCAAATCCTTTGGAGATAAAAAAATATTTGATGATATAACCTTTGGTATTGATGAAGGTGACAGAATAGGCCTTATCGGTATAAACGGAACGGGAAAGTCTACCCTGCTTAAAATAGTTGCCGGAAACGAAAGTGCCGACAGCGGCCAGATAGTAAAGAAAACCGGTTTAAGAATCGGATATCTTCCTCAGACACCGGATTTTGACCCGGAAGACACCGTTTTAGGACAGGTATTTAACTGTGACAGTCCCGTCATAAATCTTATTAAAGAGTATGAACAGGCAGTCCGCGAAGTAGAGCTTACGGGAAGCGAGGAATCCCAGAAGGCTCTTTATGCGTTAAATGATAAAATGGACGCTGCAGATGCCTGGAATATAGAAAGCGATGCCAAAACCATACTTACAAAGCTTAACATTCCTGACTTTTATAAAAAAGCAGGTACTCTTTCAGGCGGACAGTTAAAGAGAATGGCCCTTGCCAGAGCTCTCATCACGCCCGTTGACCTTCTTATACTGGATGAGCCTACAAACCATATAGATAATGATTCCGTGGAATGGCTGGAAAAATATCTTGCCAAGTATAAAGGCGCCCTTCTTATGGTTACCCATGACAGATACTTTCTGGACAGAATAGTAAATAAAACCCTGGAACTTGACGAAGCCAGATTATATTCATATACGACCAATTACAGCGGATTTTTAGAGGCAAAGGCTGAAAGAGAAGAATTGGCTGCCGCCGCAGAAAGGAAACGCAGAAACTTCCTCCGCACTGAGATAGAATGGGTAAGACGAGGCGCCCAAGCCCGTACAACAAAGCAGAAAGCTCGTCTTGAAAGGTTCAAAGAAGTTTCCGATATGAAATTTTCAAAAGAAAAGGATTCCCTTGAAATAGGCTCGGTTGCTTCAAGAATGGGAAGAAAAACAATAATTGCTGAAAATATAAGCAAATCCTTTGACGGAGTTAAGTATATAGATGATTTCAGCTATATAATACTTAAGCACGACAGAATAGGTATAATCGGACCTAACGGCTGCGGAAAGTCAACCCTTGTAAATATGCTTACAGGGAATCTTGAGCCCGACAGCGGAAAAGTTGAATGTGGTGAAACCATAAAAATCGGATTATTTTCCCAGCACAATGAGACCATGGACCCTGCCCAGAGGGTTATTGACTATATAAGGGATACTGCTGAATATGTGCTTACAACAGAAGGAAGGATTTCTGCTTCTCAGATGCTGGAAAAATTTCTTTTCAATCCGTCTATGCAGTATTCTCCCATAGGCAAACTTTCCGGAGGAGAAAAAAGAAGGCTATATCTTCTTAAAGTTCTTATTGAAGCTCCCAACATTCTTTTGCTGGACGAGCCTACCAATGACCTGGACATAGAAACACTGGCAATACATCCAGGAAA
>CABPCX010000032.1 GCA_902406135.1 uncultured Eubacteriales bacterium | reverse complement strand
CTATAAGGACCCCTGTATGCTCTGCGCCTTTGAGGCCGACGGAGCCGATGACGGTTCAAAAATACTTGACGTGCGCTCCCTTCCTAAGGGTTTTGACCCCATATCATATCAGGAGAGGGACAACGCCTTTACATTTGTGAGCGATAAAAAGGAACTGCCCGAAGGAGTAAATCCCGATATTGTTTTTGAAAACAAGAGAGCCTTTGCCCTTTCGGACAAATTCACAAACGACAGTTTTTCATGGTTTGGCGTAGACGGTCTTATGGCCTATCCTTCGGATAAGGGTGACGACCTTATGCTGGCCGATGCCTCAAAAACGGAAGATATTATTAAAAACCTCAAAGACAACGGTTTTACCGTCAAAGAGGTTGAATAAAAAGATATAGTTAATTTAAAAGAGAAGTGATAAAATGGAAATATCCCAGAAATATAAACATGAACTTTCGGTATATCTCCCCCTGTCCTTTGTTGGAGGTTTTTTGGAGATATACACCTATATAAATATGAGCGGACTTTTTGCCAATGCCCAGACAAGCAACCTTGTAATGCTTTTCAACGGCCTGTGGTCAAAAAACTGGTCTTCTGCCCTTTACTGCATAGTGCCCATAATACTTTACATAGCCGGCATATCCGTTGCGGAGACTATACCGGAAAAACTTAACGATTCAACAATAAGATGGCCTAAGCTGTGTGTTTTGATAGAAATAATATGTATGAGCGCCGTTGCCTTTTCTCCCGCCTCTCTGCCGGGAAAAGTGGCGGCCCTTCCCGTATTTTTCCTTACGGCCATGCAGTATAACACATTCCGCAGTATGCAGGGACAGGGAGTGTCCACAGTATTCTGCACCAATAATCTCCGCCAGGCGGTCATTCATTACTGGCACTATAAAAAGGGCAACGACAAAAACCAAATCGTTTATATGAGCGTTTATATATTCGTCATAGCGGTATTTGCCCTGGGAGTAACGGCCGGATTTTTTCTCAGCCATCATCTGGGAGTAAAGGCCATACTTGTATGCGATATAGTTATGCTCTATGTATTTTTAAAACTGCACTTTCACGGACATAAATTTATGTAAAGGAGAATTACCTATGAATATCGCAAAAGCTGTTTTTTCTGCCCTGACGGTTATATTTGCCCTTTTGGGTGTCACAAATATTCTTGATTATGATTTTTCTCTGCCCATGATGTTTATCTGCTTAGGCCTGGCAATGCTTATGAATGCCAAGGAGCGCTACGCAAAGGGTGAAAAAATGATGGGCCATCTGTTTGCATTCATATCCATATTTATATATACCGTAACATTATACAACGTTCTTTCACGTATATTTTAAAGATGCAGTTTTTAAGAGCCTTAAGGCGCAATAAAAAACGGAAGTTTCAAAGTTTTGAAACTTCCGTTTTTTTATTATCCTATTCCTCCGTAAAGTATTCCGAGTACGAATACTATTACTGCCAGGGGAACATATATATATTTCGCAATGGGCTTGAAATATTTTCCTAAGGGTTTGTCCCTGCCGGTTTCAAGCTCTTTCTTTATTTCGTCAAATCCAAGTATGTAGTAGATGGATACGGCGCCTAAAACGGCTCCGAAGGGTACAACGATTATTGTTATGAAATCCATCCATGAACCTACCTTAGGCTCTGCCTCAAGGAATACACCTACTATAAAGGCTATGGCCGTACATAAAAGTATGGCTGTATTTCTCTTAAGTTTGAATCTGGTCTGCCAGGATTCGCTTACGGCCTCAAACATATTTATAAGGCTGGTTATTCCGGCAAATACTACGGAAACAAAGAAAAGCACCGCAAACACACGTCCGAAGGGCATCTGTTTGAAAATGCCGGGAAGTGTTATGAACATAAGCGGAGGTCCTGAGCTGGGCTCTATTCCAAAGGCGAATACGGCGGGCATTATGGCAAGGGCCGCAAGCATTGCCGCTATTGTATCGAATACGGCCGTACGCACTGACGCCTTAGGTATATCTTCGCTTTTTGCAAGGTATGTTCCGTATACTATCATTCCGGAGCCCGTTATGGACAGTGAGAAGAAAGCCTGTCCCATGGCCATAACCCAGGTGTTTGGCTCAAGGAGTTTGCTCCAGTCGGGTACAAAAAGGAATTCGTATCCCTTTTCGGCGCCGGGAAGGAATGAAACCCTTACGGCGATTACGGCAAAAAGTATGAAAAAGGCAGGCATAAGAACCTTATTTACCTTTTCGATACCCTTTGTAACTCCAAACATAAGCATTGCCGCCGAAGCCGCAACAACTATAAGATGCCAGGGAATGCTTCCGAAGTCTCCGTTGGCCTGGGCAAAGAAAGCCGCTGCGTCCTGAGTCAGTATTTCTCCCGTAAGAGAGCCTGCCAGAGACCTCACTACCCAGCCTACAATAACCGAATATCCTATGGCTATTCCGAGGGAGCCTAAAAGGGGTATCCAGCCTAGAATATAGCCGAGTTTTCCCTTTCCTATTTTATTCCAGCAGTACTCATAGGCACCTAATGTACCTGTTCCTGCCCTTCTTCCGATGGCGAATTCCGCCGAAAGGCCTACAAGACCGAATATGGCAACAAAAATTATATAGGGTATAAGGAACGCTCCGCCGCCATACTGTCCGAGACGGTAGGGGAACATCCATATATTGCCCATTCCGACAGCCGAACCAACGCAGGCCAGCACAAAGCCCACACTGCTGCCGAAACCGCCATTCTGATGAACGGCATTTTTATCGTGCTTATTCATCTGCGATTTTCCCATAAATCCTCCTCTTATTTCTTTCCAAGGATACTTTTTTATCTGCCCCGTCCAGAGTATCCTTCATAATGGCCAATATATATTGACATGGTCTTTCATTTAATTATATACTTACATCAACGATTTGTAAAACCGATAATTTCTATAACATTATTCGTTATTTTCAATACAAAAGGAGGATAAGCATGGAACTAAGAAATATAAAGACATTTCTATGTGTGGCGGAACGGTGCAGTTTTTCAAAGGCGGCGGTTATGCTTGGATACTCCCAGTCCACTGTAACTACTCAGATACAGCAGCTGGAGCAGGAATTCGGCACGCTTCTTTTTGAAAGGATACACAAAACAGTACGTCTTACGGCGGCGGGCACTGAGTTTGTCGGCTTCGCCCAGAAAATGCTCCTTACGGCCGACGAGGCCAAAAACGCCATGAAGCGCCTTCCCGAAGAAAACGGCGAGCTGCGTATAGCCATGGCCGAGTCCCTGTGCTCCACCTTTTTCCCTGATATACTTGAAAGATACCATAAGGAATACCCCAATGTGGACCTGTCCATAACAACGGGCGGCACGGACGATATATTTTATATGCTGCGCCACAATGAGGCCGATATGGTCTACACCCTGGACAGAAGGATATATTCCCCTGATTTGGTTACGGCCCTTGAAAAGGAAGAAAACGTATATTTTGTGGCATCTCCCTCCTACAGCGCCGCCGGAAAGGCAGTTACTTTAGAGGAGCTGACAAAATACGACTTCATACTCACAGAAAAAAATATGAGCTACAGAAAGCATCTTGATGAGCTTATGGCATCAAAATCCCTGCAGATAAGACCTTTTCTGGAGCTGGGAAGCGTTGAGATGATACGCACCCTTGTGGAAAGGGGTATAGGCATATCTTTCCTGCCCTGCTATGCCGTTAAGGACTCCATCAAAAACGGCACACTTGTAAAAATAGAAGTATCGGAAAATCAAATTGAGGTATGGAGACAGCTCATATACCACAAAAACAAATGGGTCAGCCCCGCTATGAGGGCCATGATAAAACTCATAAAGGAATACGAAAAGGATTGATTTTAAGGGCGTCTGACGGCGCCCTGTTTTTATTATCTCACCTATTACCTTTGTCTGCCCATAAGCTGTTTTGGGCAGACCGCAGCGCCGTCAGAGGTTAGGACGCATATTTGTTTAAACGGCGTCCTGTTTCCGCTGATTTTTTTTGTTTTTAAGTCCTGTCCACAGCTTTTCTTTCCCTTCCCTGCATTGCTCTTTTTTACTTTTTAAAAAAATTTTTAAAAACCTCTTGCATAATATATGATAGGGATATATAATGCAATTAACAGTTGAACAATTATTCAATTAAGAAGGTGAGCAAATGAATGAAGATATGAACGAAAAAATTTCCGAGCAGGCGGAATATATGCATGCGGACAGCGGAATCATAGAAAAGGTAAACGAGACCATGCCCGATGAGGAAATACTTTATGACCTGGCTGAACTTTTCAAAATATTCGGCGACAGCACCCGCATAAAAATACTGTATGTGCTTTTTGAATCGGAGATGTGCGTATTTGACATCTCCCAGCTGTTAAATATGAGTATGTCAGCCATTTCCCATCAGCTGAGGATTCTCAAACAGGCACAGCTTGTAAAATTCAGGCGTGAGGGAAAGACCGTATTCTATTCCCTGGCCGATGACCATGTAAGGACCATAATCGGCAACGGTATGGACCATCTGTGTGAATAAAAAAATATTTAACCGACAGGAGGAAACGAAATGAAAAAATCATATAAACTTCAGGACCTGGACTGCGCTAACTGCGCCGCAAAAATGGAAACAGCCATAAATAAAATCGACGGTGTAAATAAGGCCACCGTAAGCTTTATGACCCAGAAACTTACCATTGATGCAGCCGACGAAAGATTTGACGAAATACTTAAGGAAGCGGCATCGGCCATTTCAAAAGTTGAGCCTGACTGTAAAATAATCATAAAATAAGGTGATGATATGACTTCAAAACAAAAACATTCCCTCTACAGAATAATCGCCGCTGCCTTACTTTTTATTGCGGCAGTGCTTATAAAGGCGGAAGGCGCCTTAAGGCTTATTATATTTATGATACCCTATCTTACGGTAGGATTTCCCGTCCTTAAGAAGGCTGTCATAAACATAAGCCATGGCCAGATATTTGACGAAAACTTTCTTATGTGCATAGCAACCATAGGCGCCCTTATTATCGGCGAATATCCCGAAGCCGTATTTGTAATGCTGTTTTATCAGGTGGGCGACCTGTTTGAGTCCGTGGCCGTAGGAAAAAGCCGTGACTCCATATCAGCCCTTGTGGATATATGCCCCGAATATGTCAACATTGAAAGGGACGGAAAAATCGAAGAGCTGGACCCCGAGGAAGCTCAAATCGGCGACATAATGGTAATCAGACCCGGCGAAAAGGTTCCTCTTGACGGCGTAATAACCGAAGGAGAGTCCAGTCTCAATACCACTGCCCTCACAGGCGAAAGTATTCCCCTTGACGTAAAAAAGGGTGACAGCATAATAAGCGGCTGTATAAACTTAAACGGACTTATAAAGGCAGAAGTAACAAAGGAATACAGCGATTCCACCGTATCAAAAATACTGGAACTGGTGGAAAATTCCGCCGAAAACAAAGCCCATACGGAAAACTTCATAACAAAATTTGCCGCGTACTATACCCCGGCTGTAGTATTTACCGCCGCAGCCCTGGCTGTTATACCGGTACTGGTATTTGGCGGAGACCCTAAGGACTGGGTAATGAGAGCCCTTAACTTCCTTGTTGTGTCCTGCCCCTGCGCCCTTGTTATATCCGTGCCCCTTTCATATTTCAGCGGCATAGGCTGTGCATCGTCAAAGGGCATACTTGTAAAGGGTTCAAATTATCTGGAAGCCCTCTCAAAGGCTTCAACGGTGGTATTTGATAAAACCGGCACCCTTACAAAGGGTTCCTTCTCCGTAACGGATATAGTGCCTTCATCAATGGAAAAGGACGAACTTCTGGAGATAACGGCCATGGCCGAGTCCTATTCAAACCATCCCATATCCCAGTCCATAAGAAATGCCTGCTCAAAGACCTTTGATTCCGAAAGGATAACTTCTTATGAGGAAATAGCAGGAAAGGGCATAAAAGCAGTCATTGACGGAAAAGAAGTATATGCCGGCAGTGACAGGCTAATCAGGGAGCTTGGCATCGAGCCTGAAAAAACACCCGAGGGCTGTGCCTGTGTGCATACGGTTAAGGACGGAAAATACGCCGGATATATGCTCATATCCGATACTTTAAAGGATGATACAAAAGCAGCCATCAAGGCTCTTAAGTCCCTGGGCATTGAAAATACCGTAATGCTTTCGGGAGACAACATTTCAAACGCTCAGAAAACAGCCCTTGAGGCCGGCATAGATACGGTATACGCCGAGCTTCTTCCCGCAGACAAGGTAAAGTGGCTTGAAGAAATAATCAAAACTTCATCGGGTAAGACGGTATTCGTCGGAGACGGCATAAACGACGCTCCTTCCCTTTCCAGAGCCGATGTGGGTATAGCCATGGGAGGTATGGGCTCCGATGCGGCCATAGAAGCAGCGGACATAGTGCTTATGGACGACAAGCCCTCTAAAATAGCCCTGGCCCTTAAAATAGCCAAAAAGACCACATCAATAGTCAGACAAAATATAATATTCGCCCTGACTGTAAAAATACTTGTACTCATACTGAGTGCTATGGGTCTTTCAAATATGTGGGAAGCGGTATTTGCCGATGTGGGCGTATCGGTCATAGCCATAATAAACTCAATGAGAGCCATGAAAATAGGAAAAGACAGTATATAAAAAAGAGACGCGTAAGCGTCTCTTTTTATATCGGCAAATCATTGTTTATACTGTTATAACCTTTGCCGAGCTCTTCATTTTTTCGAGTATTTCGTACATATTGCTGACTGTGCCGGCCTTAAGTTCGTCTGTAATGCCGTAGTAGTTAAGGCATGTACCGCACACAAGCACTTCCGTACCCTTTTCAATGAGGGTATTTATGCTGTTTATTATGTCCAGTTTATCGCTTGTGGGCATTTTTACACCGCTGTTCATAAATATTACGGCGGCGGGCACATCATCGCTTTCAGCAAGAGTATAAAGCATCATTTTTGCCAGATTGTGTCCGAGGGTATAGTCGCCTTCGCCCACATAGTCCTTACCGAAAAACACCGTATATCCGCATCCGTTTACGGAGCAGGCAGCGGGTGCAGACTGTTTTTCTGTCTGGGGAGCGGGGGCATCCTCTGTTTTGGCGCCTCCCGCAAATATTACATGGAATCCGCCTTCAACATTTTCCACCTTTACTTCTATTCCGTTTGAGCCGGCAAGTCTTTTAAGATT
The DNA here is from genome assembly GCA_902406135.1 of uncultured Eubacteriales bacterium. Taxonomy (GTDB): domain Bacteria; phylum Bacillota; class Clostridia; order Lachnospirales; family Anaerotignaceae; genus Metalachnospira. The sequence continues at coordinate 3,502 of CABPCX010000032.1, read as the reverse complement.
TCCGACGGCTATTTCATTATCAACGGCCACAGTCAGGTCCTTTTCGCCCGCATCAAGTTCCTTTTTGGCAAGTACTACGGGCATGGGGCAGGCCTTACCGAAAGCATCTATAAATTTTGACATAAGCTCACCTCATATTCGTTATTTTAATATGAGTATAACCGTATTGCCTTTGTCTGTCAAAGGTCTTATAATTTTTATGAGGTGTTTTTATGAGAAAAGATATTTACTATACCCTTGCCTTTGATTCTACCCACAATGCCGTTGCCGCCGAAAAATATCTCGGAGGAAAAATAGATGTGGCCGTAATGCCAACCTTAAGAAAAATAACAGCTTCCTGCGGCATATCCCTGAGGATTGAAGAATGTGACTTTGAAAAACTTAAAAAGCTTCTGGAAGAAAATGAGGCCGTAAAAAATAGCTGCCGTATATATTTTGTGGAAAACGGTGAGGTTTTTCCAAAAACCATATAATAGAAAAACCCCCCGTTGGGATTCGGAGGGCCAAAAGAAATAAAAGGTTTTTATAATGAAATAAATAAAGGGGCATTTATTTATCCATTCGGAATTTCATCACCTTAGTACAGTACCGATTTATAACTACATCGTGTTATTATAGTATCGTACTAAAGTTATAAAGTATAATACATCTTTATACTGGATTTGTCAATAGTTTTTGAATAAATACTCACAAAAAAACCAAAATATTTCATTGGCATAAACACTTTGCGGAATAAAACCGCTGTATCAGTCTTTATTTCACTTTATATTTTTAAAAGCACTGTTATTATATTTATAAACCTATCCATGTATTTATGCTTATTATACCCGTTTTCCTGCATTTTTTCTTAAAAATTTATCATTTTCCGGTTATATCCGCATTTTGCCCCATTAGGGCATACAGTATTTGTTAATTCATTTCCTCCACTGCACAACTTATGTATTTTTTTGGTACTAAATTTCATAGCTCTGTAAACTTTTACATATAATTCAAGCTATCTAATCAACTTTTTATGAAAAACCACAATGCTTAATTAATATTTAATTAATATTTAATTACGTATAAAAATCTCTGTGTTAAATTATATGTGTCATTAAGTTAAATATAAAAACTATCACTCATAAGGAGGAATTATTTATGAAACACAGATACATACCGATTTTTCTCTGCGCAGCACTGGCTGTGGGAGCAATGACAGGATGCAGCTCAAGCTCAGATGATACTCAGGAGCAGACTGCCGAGGAAACAACTGACGAAACAGCTGATGAAACAGCAGATGATTCCACGGATGAAACCGCTGAAGTTGATCCCGTTATATATGAAAACGAGGACTTGAATTTCTCTGCTGAACTTCCTGAACTTTTAAAAGACTGTATGTATGTGGAAGTATCAGAAACAACTGCATATGATGATACAATAAATATTGTAAAAGTATACTATCAGGGTGAAGAAAGCGACCAGAACATTTTCACCTTCGAAGAAATGGACCAGGCAGTATGGGACAGCATTCAGGCTGAAGGCGGCCCCGTAGGTACTGAACTTGGCGTATCTTCTTCAGGCAGAGTCGTAGTTCTTAACTCTATGCAGTCAAATCCCTTCGAGGAAGGAACGGATGACTATGATAAGCTGAACGATATTTTCGATCAGATGGACATTATATCTGAAACATTCACTTTCCTGGATGAATAATTAAAAATCCTATCCACCATATCAATTCATTCAGTAACTTATTTAAGGGCTATAATAAACTTCTATCAGTTTTATCTTTATCCGTGCTTCTATACAGGCATCCCTCACCCCGGGATGCCTTTTTTATATGAAAGAGCCTGATACAGCGGGCAGAACCGTTTATTCAAATTTTGATGCGCATACTAAGGACCTGCCCTTTCATCGTAAAAATAAAGGCGTTCCGTAAAGGAACGCCTTTTAGTTTATTTTACTTTAAATATTCCTGTCCACCCATGTAAGGTCTTAAAACTTCGGGAATTCTTACTGTACCGTCAGCCTGAAGGTTGTTTTCAAGGAATGCGATAAGCATTCTGGGAGGAGCTACAACTGTGTTGTTAAGTGTATGAGCGAAGTATTTCTCGCCGTTTTCGCCAACTACTCTTATTCTAAGTCTTCTTGCCTGAGCGTCGCCAAGGTTAGAGCAGCTTCCTACCTCGAAGTACTTCTTCTGTCTGGGTGACCAAGCCTCAACGTCAACTGATTTAACCTTAAGGTCAGCAAGGTCTCCTGAGCAGCATTCAAGAGTTCTTACGGGGATATCAAGTGATCTGAAAAGATCTACTGTGTTCTGCCAGAGTTTATCGAACCACATCTTGCTGTCTTCGGGTTTGCAGACAACGATCATTTCCTGTTTCTCGAACTGATGGATTCTGTAAACGCCTCTTTCCTCTATACCGTGAGCGCCTTTTTCCTTACGGAAGCAGGGTGAATAGCTTGTAAGAGTATAGGGAAGGTCTGCCTCTTTATTTACTGTGTCGATAAATTTACCGATCATTGAATGTTCGCTTGTACCGATAAGGTAAAGGTCTTCGCCTTCGATTTTGTACATCATAGCGTCCATTTCGTCAAAGCTCATAACGCCTGTAACTACGTCGCTTCTGATCATGAAAGGAGGTACGCAGTATGTGAATCCTCTGTTAATCATAAAGTCTCTTGCGTATGAAATAACGGCTGAGTGAAGTCTTGCGATGTCGCCCATAAGATAGTAGAATCCGTTTCCTGCTACCTTTCTTGCGCTGTCAAGGTCAATACCGTTGAATTTTTCCATAATGTCTGTATGGTAAGGTATTTCGTAATCGGGAACAACGGGCTCGCCGTATTTCTGTACTTCAACGTTTTCGCTGTCGTCCTTGCCGATGGGAACTGAAGGGTCGATGATGTTGGGGATTGTCATCATAATCTTTTTGATTCTTTCTTCAACATCTCTTTCCTTTTCTGTGAGTTCGTCTACTCTTGCTGAGTTTTTAGCAACTTCAGCCTTAATCTGTTCAGCGCCTTCCTTATCGCCCTTTGCCATAAGTCCGCCAATCTGTTTTGAAAGTTTGTTTCTGTCAGCACGGAGAGCTTCAACTTCCTGTTTTATTTTTCTGTTCTCAAGGTCAAGTTCGATAACTTCGTCAACAAGGGGAAGTTTTCTGTCCTGGAACTTATTTCTGATATTCTGTTTTACTATTTCGGGATTTTCTCTTAAAAATTTAATGTCTAACACTGGTTTTTCCTCCTAAAAGATCTATTGTTTTCGGCAAATAAAAAAGCCCGCCCCCTAAAGCTTTACGCTTTCCTGGGACGAGCTGTTATACCCGCGTTGCCACCCGCATTGCCGCAAAATTACGGCCTCTCATATAAGCTGTAAGGGGCTTATCCCCGTCGGCTTTCACCGCAGACTCGGAAAGTGGAACATCTTTTCACGCTGCCGCCTCGCACCAAACGACGGCTCTCTGAAAACGCTACGGGATTTAGTTTTCCTCAAACGTCTTTATTTCTGAACATAAAA
>CABPCX010000031.1 GCA_902406135.1 uncultured Eubacteriales bacterium | reverse complement strand
TAAGTCAGCGGTTTCTTTTATTTTTCCAGTATATTTTTCAATGCGTCAAGGGCATATTCTATTTCTATACCCGTATTAAAATATCCAAAGGAAAATCTCAGGGTGCCTGAAGGGTATGTTCCCAAAACCTTATGGGCATTGGGTGCACAGTGCATACCTACCCTGGTCATTATTCCGTATTCACGGTCCAGCAGAAAGGCCGTTTCTGCCAAATCCCTATCGGTGACTACGGAAACAACGGCTGTCCTGTCACCGGCAGTATTTTTTCCGATTATCCTGCATCCCTTTATATCCTTAAGGCCGTCAAGGAAAAGCTTCGTAAGTCTCATTTCCCTGCTGTGTATGCTTTCCACTCCAACACTGTCTATAAACTCCAGTCCGGCTTTAAGTCCGTAAATGCCGGCTATATTAAGGGTACCCGCTTCAAATCTGTCGGGCATAAACTCCGGCAGGGTCTCAAGATTGGATACGCTTCCCGTACCTCCGCTTATGAGAGGGTCAAGCATTGGTACTGCTTCATCACGTATGATAAACCCTCCTGTGCCCTGGGGTCCCAGAAGGGCCTTATGTCCCGTAAAGCATAAAATATCTATATTCATATTTTCCATATCAACAGGTATGCTTCCCGCACTCTGGGCGCAGTCGGCAATAAACAGCAGATTATGTTTTCTGCATATACGGCCTATTTCCTCCATGGGCGCCAAAGACCCGCATACATTTGATGCATGGCACATAATAACAGCCTTTGTATTTTCCTTTATGAGTTCTTCAACGCCGTAGGTTTTACCCGTTTCATCGCAGGGTGCCCTGTCAAAGGTTACTCCCTTTTCAACAAGCTGTGTCAAGGGACGCATTACTGCGTTATGCTCCAAGGAGGACACTATGACATGGTCTCCTGCCTTTAAAAGTCCTTTAATGACCATATTCAGCGCTTCCGTTATATTTACCGTAAATACAACATTGGAAGGCTTGTCAAAATTAAAGAGCCTGCATAAATGCTCCCTTGTCTCATATACTCCCTCGGCCGACGAAAAGGCATCCGTATATGCTCCTCGGCCGATATTCATTCCGTTGAACTTTATATAATTATAAACGGCTTCCGCCACACCGTCGGGCTTGGGGAATGACGTGGCCGCTTTTTCATAATATCACCCTAAAAAATTATATCATCTGCCCCGCGGTAATGGCAATAAAAAAGGACTGTCATTCAACAGTCCGTAAATGCGCTTCCTTCGGCAGCGATTTTTACCGTTCCTTTGATGGACGCACTCTTTATTCCGTTTTCATATACAACCGAAGTTTCGATTATTCCTCCCGGCTGTTTGAGCCTGAGTTTCACATCTCTTTTAAGTCTGTCAGCCATATATATGCCGACGGCTTCGCTTCCGCTTCCGCATCCCCTCTCCCAGCAGAGGCTTTTTGCGGATTTCACAGCCACAAGGGGATTAATCTCGCTTTTTTCCTCATCAAATACAATAAGTCCAAAGGCGTCATCATCGATATTTTTTCCGATGCTCTCGGCGTTTCTTTCAAGCTTTTCCCTAAAGTCCTCTCCGAGAAGACCAGCGGGTATTATCATATGGACTATGCCAGGCAGTACCACCGCCGTAACATCATAGGCCTTTTTGTCTATTTCGATTTTTCTCTGCTCTATTTTTTCGGGAAGGGGCATTGATACCTGAGCCTCGAATTTTCCCTTTTCCGCATCAACAGCCCATACCATACAGTCCAGTATGCCGTCGGCTCCCGAAACTTCCATGGGGATTACGGCAGTTTCTCCGCTTTGTATGCCCTTTTTCCAGGCAGTATATACGGCCGCCGACATGGTGCCGTTGCCGCAGAATTCTCCCGCCATCATCTGAAGTCTTGCCGCAGCCTTGGGATTTTGGGGCTTTTCCATAAACCCCGCCTGCTCGGCATATACGGATGAATATTTTATAAGCTCTGTGCCTATGGCCAGCTGTTTTTCCCTTTCCACGGGTGATGTGACAATAACGGTCATATTTTCCGTAGGCGATATTTTGACAAACTTAACTTCCATAACTTTTCACCGGCTTATCTTCTGAAACGGCTGAGGAAAAGCTGAGTTCTTTCCTGTTTGGGATTGTTTATTACCTCGTCGGGTGTTCCCTGCTCAACGATAACTCCGCCGTCCATAAATATGATATGGTCTGATACGTCCCTTGCAAATGACATTTCGTGGGTAACGATTACCATGGTCATATGCTCTTCAGCCAGGTCCTTTATAACCTTCAGAATTTCTCCCGTAAGCTCGGGGTCAAGGGCTGATGTGGGCTCGTCAAAGAAAAGTATTCTGGGATTCATGGCAAGGGCTCTGGCGATGGAAACACGCTGCTGCTGTCCTCCGGAAAGCTGGTAAGGATATGCGTCAGCCTTTCCGTCCAGACCCATTTTCTTAAGGAGTGCCAGTCCTTCCTCGTATACTTCGTCTTTATTTCTTTTCTGAACAAGTATGGGAGCTTCCGTTATATTCCTCATAACCGAGTAGTGGGGGAACAGATTGAAGTTCTGAAATACAAGTCCGAAATTTGTCTTTATCTTTTTAAGTTCCTGGGGTGAGGCATATACGGAGCCGTTTCCGTTATCCTTTGCGGCATATTCGCCAAGATATGAAAGGTCTCCTCCGTCCATGGTCTCAAGAAGGGTAGCACATCTTAAAAGAGTGGACTTTCCTGAGCCTGAGGGTCCTATTATGGATACGGCCTTTCCCTGGTCAACGGAGAGGGAAATGTCTTTTAATACCTCAACACCGTCAAACTGTTTTCTGCAATTATTTATTTCAAGTATTTTCATTTTCTCCCCTCCTTATCTGTAATAATTCATTTTCTTTTCGATTTTTTCCATTATCTGAGCTACTATGAAGTTAAATACAAAGTAGAATACACATGCCACAAATAGAGGTACTACACTGGCATCAGCGGCAGCTATCTGTTTAGCCGTAGTGAACATTTCCTGATATGCGATGGCAAAGGCTAAAGATGTATCTTTAACAAGGGTAATAACCTCGTTTGTAACGGGAGGAAGCACCCTTTTTACCATCTGAGGGAATATGATATGTACAAAAGTCTGGGTTTTGCTGTATCCCAGTACGTTTGCGGCCTCATACTGTCCTACGGGTATGGATTCTATACCCGAGCGGTATATTTCGGCAAAATAGGCTGAATAGTTTACTGCGAAACCTATTATAATCGCTACAAATCTATAGCTATTGGTTATTCTTATATTAAAAAGATAGAAGGGACCGAAGAATACAACTATAAGCTGTAACATAAGGGGAGTTCCCCTGAGTATTGATATAAAAACCTTTGCTATTCCTCTGAGAGGAGAGATTTTGGACATTCTGCAGAAAGCCACGAGAAGTCCGAGGGGCAGAGAAAACAGCAGTGTCAGTACGAATATAAGGACTGTCTGTCCAAAGCCCTGTGTCATTTGCACCATCATTGCGGAAAATGACATAAAAATCATTCCTTTCGCTTAAAACCTTTTATTTCTTAAAAACAAGCAAAGCGGCGAAGAATAATCTCCGCCGTTGCAGAACTTTCCGTTATTGATTATTTACCAAGGCAGACCATCTTGTCAAGGTTGTAGTCGCTGTAATTTGCAACTATTTCATCAAATGTTCCGTCTTCAAGCATTTCATCAAGTGTAGCCTGAACCTGGTCTCTGAGCTCTGTGTTGCCGAGTTTGAATGCGATAGCATACTGCTCTGTTGAAAGGGGCTCTTCAAGCTGTCTGAATGTGTCGCCTCTTGATGTAAGCTGATACTGAGCAACGCCGATATCAACTGCTATGGCATCAACAACACCGCTTTCAAGTTCCATAAATGCTGTATTGTAGTCAGCTACCTGCTCAAGAGCTGCGAAAGATGCTGCAAGAGCAAGATTTTCGTCATTGTCTTCTGTATTTGTAAGTGCTGCAAGAGCTGATGAGTCAGCCTGTGTTACAACAACTTTTCCTGCAAGGTCAGCTTCTGTCTGGATATCGGAATCGTTCATAACTACAAATACGATACTGTTATCAACATAGGGCTCGCTGAATGTATATTCTTCCTCACGACCTGTCATTGTGAAACCGTTCCAGATACAGTCGATTGTTCCTGAGTTAAGCTCCATATCCTTTGAGTTCCAGTCGATGGGCTGTTTTACAAGTTCCCAGCCGTTTCTGTTACATACTTCCTGAGCAAGGTCAAGGTCAAATCCTACATAGCTTCCGTCTTCAGCCATATATCCGTAGGGAGGATATTCAGCGTCAAAGCCGACGATAAGCTGTGTCCTTTCGGAAGATGCGCTTTCGCCTTCTGCAGTAGTTTCCTCGTTTTCAGTAGTTGTATTTTCAGATGAGCTTGAACAGCCTGTCATAACGCTTAATGCCATAACAACCGCAAAAGCTGCTGCTAAAAATTTCTTCATATTAAATCTCCTCCTATTTCTTTTGTATTATCAAGTCTTTAACATATTATCATAGTAGCACGCTAAAGTAAAGTGAAAACAGACATATTTTTTTACCAAAAATTTTATATGTAATTTACATATATTCTGTTTATTTTATATATAAATGTCTCCCAAAAGCAAAAAAATCAGGGCAGCGTCCTAAGACACTGCCCTGATTCCGGCTTATATTTAATCCTCACAACATTCGGGACAAAGATGCTCAATGTTGTAATAGGGAGAAAAATCTGATGTTTCATCAACGCTTTCTGTTTTTACTCCGCTTTCGGGACACTCCCAAGTAAGAGTACCGTCTTCCTTAAGAATGAAGAAAGCATATTCTTCATCGTCAACTCCCGCTTCTTCAAAAGTAAGAGTTTCCTCATAACCACATCTTTCACAGCGGTAGTAAACTTTTCTTTCTTTTTTGTCAAATTTGATTATCTGCATATCTCCACCGCAAAGTACACAGCGGTAAACGTCTTTAAGTCTTTTCATATTAACGGCCTCCTTGGTAAATGGTATTTTTTTCTGTTGAAATCATTATAACACACTTATTATCAATTGACAATAATTATTATTTAATTTAAGAAATAATTTAAAAAGTCCGGACAGACATTTATTCTGCCGTACTTTATTATTACCAATAAATCATTTTTAAACCGTTATTTCAATAAAATTACCGTCGGGGTCCAAAACAACACTTTCATAATAGCCGTCTCCGGTCACTCTCGGCTGTCCCGCTATTACAAATCCGTCATTTTCAAGCCTCTTTGTAAGGGAATCCACCTTTTCTTTTGAACCCGTTGAAAAGGCTGTATGTATATATCCCGCTTTATAGGGGTTTCTTTCTTCGTCTTTCGTTTCCGGACGGGTCATAAGTTCAAGCCTTGCCCCTCCTTCAAAGGTAAGAAAGTATGTTTTAAGCCCTGTTTTGGGATTATGATACTTTTCACCGCTTACGGCAGAAAAATATTTAATGTAAAAACTTCTGAGTCTTTCAATATCGCCCGTATAGAGCGCTATATGTTCTATCCTCATTTTTATTGCGGAAAATTAGAATGCAACGATGTATTTTTCAACTTCCCAGCTGCTTACTCTGGTGATGTATTCTTCCCATTCTTTTTCCTTAGCGCTTATATACTGGTTAACGATATGCTCGCCAAGGGCTTCTTTAATAACATCGTCATGTTCAAATTCGTAAATAGCTTCTTCAAGAGATCCGGGAAGGTTTTCAATTCCTCTTTTTCTTCTTTCTCTTCTTGACATACCGAAGATGTTATCTGTGATTTCTTCGGGAGGTGTCATTCCCTTCTCGATACCGTCAAGACCTGCTGCAAGGCATACTGCCATTGTAAGGTAAGGGTTGCATGCGGGGTCAGGGCTTCTGAGCTCTACTCTTGTGCTGTTGCCCCTTGCTGAAGGTATTCTTATGAGGGCACTTCTGTTTCCTGCTGACCATGCAAGATAGCAGGGAGCTTCATATCCGGGAACAAGTCTCTTGTATGAGTTTACAAGGGGATTTGTTATGGCAGCCATTCCTCTTACATGCTTAAGGAGACCTGCTATAAAGCTGTAAGCTTCCTTAGAGAGTTTTCTTTCTCCGTCGGGATCAAAGAAAATATTCTTTCCGTCTTTGAAGAGTGACATATTTGTATGCATACCTGAACCGCAGATACCGTAGATGGGTTTAGGCATAAATGTGGCATGGAGACCGTTCTTCTGAGCGATTGTCTTAACTGCCATCTTAAATGTCATAATGTTATCAGCTGCTGTAAGGGCATCAGCGTATTTAAAGTCTATTTCGTGCTGGCCTGCTGCCACTTCGTGGTGGGAAGCCTCTATCTCAAAGCCCATGTTTTCAAGTGTAAGGCAGATTTCACGTCTTGTGCTTTCGCCGTGGTCAAGGGGTCCGAGGTCGAAATAGCCTGCTTCGTCATTTGTTTTTGTTGTAGGTTTTCCTTCATCGTCTGTCTGGAAAAGGAAAAACTCGAGCTCAGGGCCTGCGTTAAATGTATAGCCCATATCATAAGCTCTCTTGAGCACTCTTTTAAGGGCACCTCTGGGGTCGCCTACGAAAGGTGTTCCGTCGGGGTTATAGATGTCGCAGATAAGTCTGGCTACTCTGCCATGCTGAGGTCTCCAGGGAAGGACAGTGAATGTGTTAAGGTCGGGGTAAAGATACTGGTCTGATTCTTCAAGGCGTACGAAACCTTCGATAGAGCTTCCGTCAAACATGATCTGATTGTTAAGTGCTTTGTCCAGCTGAGAAGGCATAATAGCAACATTCTTAAGCTGTCCGAAAATATCGGTAAACTGAAGGCGGATAAACTTAATATCTTCTTCCTCAATTATTCTTTTGATATCTTCCTTGGTATACTTGGGCATTATCAACACTCCTTAATAAAATACTAATACCAAAATTTTATGTTAACAACGAAAAAAGAGCAAAGTACTCCCGTCAAAATGGGAAGCGCCTTTGCTCCACGTCTGTTATATTATATTCTAAAGCTCATTTTTTGTCAATATGCGGAAAAGGAGGCCTCACAAAAAATTTTAATTGTGCAAATATGAAATAAAATATAAAATCCAAAGATAAAATTTCAGCAAAAGGAAACTTAGGCAAATTATTAAATTTATTAATATTTCACCAAAAATAAAAAATGTATTGACAACTGTTTTTCAAGGGTGTATCATACATCAAAAATCAATCTTAGTTAACTGCAATGATGAAGAGAAGTATTTTGGAAGTTCTGCCACAGTGAGCGGGTGACAGTGGAAAACCCGTGTAAGAGTCCAGAAGAATAACACTTCGGAGCACCAATCCGAACATTTTTTGAAATCAGTAGGTGCGGCGTGAACGGCGCGTTAAGCCGTCGGGACTTGTCAGAGTCTTAAGGAGACTGTTTTAATACAGTAAGTTAGGTGGCACCGCGGATCAGCAGCTATTCGTCCTAAAGTTTGGGATAATTATGAAGCTGCATAATAATTCGGAGGTGTTTTTTTATGTGTTCAATAATGGGTTTAACAACAAAGGCGTTACAGCAGAAGGATTTTCAGGAGTTTTTTGACAGGACCATATCAAGGGGTCCCGATATGTCAAGAATAATAGAGACAAAAACAGGTTATCTCTGTTTCCACCGTCTGGCCATAATGGGCCTTGAGGAAAGCGGTATGCAGCCCTTCACCATGGGTGATGACGCCGTGGTATGCAACGGTGAAATATACTGTTTCCGTGCCCTTAAAAAGGAGCTTTCAAAGAAATATACTTTCAAAAGCGGTTCCGACTGCGAAATAATACTCCCTCTCTACAGAGAGTACGGCCTTGATATGTTTAAAAAACTTGATGCCGAATTTGCCATGGTCATTTATGACGGCGAAAGCGATAAATATATCGCAGCCAGAGACCCCATCGGCATAAGGCCTCTTTTTTACGGCTATCTTAAGGCAGACGGCTCCATTGCCTTTGCCAGCGAAGCAAAAAACCTGGTGGGACTTGTGGAGAAGGTATTCCCCTTCCCTCCCGGATATTATTATGACGGCCAGGATTTTGTAAAATACCGCAGTGTAACGGACGTAAAGGAATACAGCAAAGACGATATTGAGACCGTATGCAGAAAAATCCATGACAAACTTGAACTTGGCATAAGAAAAAGACTTGATGCCGATGCACCCTTAGGATTTCTTTTAAGCGGCGGCCTTGACAGCTCCCTTGTATGTGCAGTATCGGCAAAAATACTCAAAAAGCCCATCAAGACCTTTGCCATAGGAATGGATAAGGATGCCATAGACCTTAAGTATGCCAAAGAAGTTGCAGACTATATCGGCAGCGACCATACAGAAGTTATTATATCAAGGGACGATGTTATAGAAGCCCTTGAGACAGTTATCGCCTCCATAGGCACATACGATATAACTACTATCAGAGCCAGCATGGGAATGTATCTGGTATGTAAATATATCCATGAAAACACTGACATAAGAGTACTTCTTACGGGTGAAATTTCCGATGAGCTTTTCGGCTATAAATATACGGACTTTGCTCCCAGCGCAGAGGAATTCCAGGCTGAGGCAAAGAAAAGGGTTGATGAACTTTATATGTATGACGTACTCCGTGCCGACAGATGTATTTCGGTAAACTCCCTTGAGGCAAGGGTACCCTTTGGAGACCTGGACTTTGCTGAATACGTTATGAGCGTTGACCCCGAGCTTAAGATGAACAAATACAACAAGGGAAAATATCTTCTCCGTCATGCATTTGAAGGCGACCTTCTTCCCCATGACATACTTTTCAGAGAAAAGGCAGCTTTCTCCGACGCCGTAGGCCACTCCATGGTAGACGACCTTAAGGAATACGCAGAAACAGTATATACGGACGAACTTTTTGAAGAAGGCTGCAAAAAATATGATTTTGCCACACCTTTTACAAAGGAATCACTCCTTTACAGAGATATTTTTGAAAAGTACTATCCCGGACAGGCGGAAATGGTCAAAGACTTCTGGATGCCCAACAAAAGCTGGGAGGGCTGTGATGTAAACGACCCTTCAGCCAGAGTACTGGCAAACTACGGAGACAGCGGAATGTAATATGCCTAAAAATTAGTATTGAAAAACAAAAAATCCATGTTAAAATAGCTGGCAGGGAATGAAGTTCTCCCCAGGCAGTGCCTAAACCGCTATTACAGCTGATGACTTCTGTTGTTTATTACGACAGGGTTATCAGCTTTTTTTATTATCAAAATAACAGGAGGAAATTATGTTATCATCATTGGCTTTTATCTTCATCTTCGGTCTTGCCTTTGCGGCGCTCTGCGAAAGGATAAGACTTCCAAGAATTCTTGGTATGCTGGCAACGGGTATAATCCTTGGCCCCTATGTACTCAATCTGCTGGACGACTCCATACTTGCGGTATCGTCTGACCTCAGGCAGCTGGCCCTCATAATAATACTTATAAAGGCAGGTCTGTCCTTAAACTTATCCGACCTTAAGAAAATAGGCCGTCCCGCCCTTATGATGTCCTTTGTGCCCGCCTGCTTTGAGATTGTCGGATATACCCTTCTGGCTCCAAAGCTTCTTGGCGTTTCCTATGTGGAGGCCGCCCTTATGGGTTCAGTTTTAGCGGCGGTTTCTCCTGCCGTAGTTGTTCCCAAAATGGTAAAGCTTATGGACGAGGGCTATGGCACAGACAAGGGCATACCCCAGCTCATTCTGGCCGGAGCTTCCCTTGACGACGTATTCGTAATCGTGCTTTTCACCACATTCACAGGCCTTGCCCAGGGCGGCAGTGTATCGGCTCTGAGCTTTGTGCAGATACCCGTATCCATAGTTATCGGTATCGCCGTGGGAGCCGTTTTCGGAATAGTGCTTTCAGCGTTTTTTGAATTCTGCTATAAAAACAACAGATACATAAGAAACAGCACCAAAGTAGTTATAGTACTGGGCCTTTCATTCCTTCTTGTATCCATAGAAAACTGGCTCAAGGGCATAATCCCCATGTCAGGCCTTCTTGCGGTAATGTCCATGGCCCTTATGATTAAAATGAAATGCGTGCCTTCCGTATCTTCAAGGCTTTCACAGAAATTCGCAAAACTGTGGATTGCCGCTGAAGTAGTACTTTTTGTACTGGTAGGCGCCGCCGTAGATATAAGCTATGCGTCATCTGCCGGAATCGGTGTAGTAATAATGATATTTGCGGCTCTGGCATTCAGGGTTGTCGGTGTATTCTTCTGTGTCCTTGGCACAAAGCTGGAAAAGAAAGAACGTCTTTTCTGTATGATTGCCTATCTTCCAAAGGCTACGGTACAGGCCGCCATCGGCTCGGTACCCCTTTCCCTTGGTCTGCCCTGCGGAAAACTTGTTCTTACGGTGGCCGTTGCGGCAATAATAATAACCGCACCCCTTGGAGCCTTCGGAATGGATATGACCTATAAGAAGTTTTTAAAGAAAAGCGGAGAAAACTAAAATAAGCGGGATAACGTATGTTATCCCGCTTATTTATTATGGAAATGCAAAGGTTTATGTAAAACAGCATTGTAATAGTCTTTGGAGCAGGTAACCACCCTTTTTATATAAAGCATAAATCATATTTTGTGTCCTGAATCAGGATACTGCTGACAGCTTTACCTTCGCCTTTTGTTCCTTGTTTTCGGTTTCCTTATCGTCCTGTTTTCCCCTCACTGTTCAAAACTTATGCAGTCCAGCACCGCCTCTATCTCATCG
>CABPCX010000030.1 GCA_902406135.1 uncultured Eubacteriales bacterium | reverse complement strand
CCCATACGCTCGGAGACTGCCACAATAAGGGCGTCTACCAGGGCCGCAGCCGAAGTCATGGAATGATATTCTCTCATTTCACCGCGGTATACATAAAGGTTTATGTCTGCGCGGTCTTCTTCGGGGGCATGTATCCTTCCGGAGAAACAAAGGGTTTTATATCCAGCTTCCTTTTTCTGTTCAAGAATGACCCTGCCTTCCCAGGAAATTTTTGAAAAGGCGAACATTATGACCAGGTCATCTTTATCGGCTCCGGCAAGAACCTCCAGTATTTCGCTGCCGCCGGAAGGTATCATTGCTACGTTAAGGCCGAGCCTTCTTAAGCGGAAATAAAGAAGATTTGCCACGGAAGCAGAAGCGCTCTTGGCATGGATAAATATTTTTTTTGCGGAAAGTATATCCTTTATGGCAGTATCAAATATATTTTCGTCCAGGTATTCCAGTGTTTTCTGAATATATAACTGCTGCTGCTGAAGATATGAAGCCGCGCTGAAAGAACCGTTGGTCAAAAGGGTGCCGGCAAGTTTTCCGGCAGGGCCTTCCAGATGATTCTGGTCTATTACAAGGCCTTTAAGCTGTTTAAAATCCTGACAGCCCACATGTCTGGCAAAACGGGAAATGGTGGCTTCGGATACATCCATTCTCTTTGCCAGCTGGCCTATGGTCATAAAAAGAAATTCTTCGCGGTTTCCTTCAATAAATTCCAGCAGTCTGTGTTCTGCCGGAGTAAGTTTATCTGATATCTGTGGGAATTGTAGATGCATTTTGTTTCTCCTTAAAGTAAAGCAGATGCTTCGTTATGTATCTTTCCGTTTGTGGCTATTATGTCCGAGCGTCGGATGCAGGAGGGAATATTTCCCTGGTAGTCGGTGATTTTTCCGCCTGCTTCGCGGAGTATAAGACCGCCTGCCGCAAAATCCCATGGCATAAGTCCCTGCTCCGTATAGCCTTCAAGTCTGCCTGCTGCCACATAACACAGCTCTATGGAAGCCGCACCTATACGGCGTATGTCGTGGCATCGGTCGTAAAATTTTCTCATTATAGAAAATGCGGATTCGGACTTTTCTCTGCATCCGGGATTTGTTCCTACGGAAAAGAGAGAGTCCGAAAGCCCGGACGCAGAGCTGACGGATATGGGCTTTCCGTTTAAAAAGGCTCCTTTTCCCTTAAATGCGGTAAACATTTCTCCAGAAAAGGGCTGGTATACTATGGCGCCTATGACATCTCCCTTGTCAGCTAAAGCCAGGGAAATGGCACTGTGGCAAAAATTATGTATAAGATTTGTTGTGCCGTCCACGGGGTCCAGTATCCAGAGTTTTTCTTCTGAGAGAATATCGGTATTATCCTTTTCCTCGCTGAAAAGACTGTACTGAGGCGCTATGGCCTTAAGACTGTTTTTAAGGTGTTCCTGAACGGCAAAATCAAGTTTTGTAACAAAATCGGTTTTCCCTTTTTCTTTTATATCAAGGTCAATATTATCGTTTACTATAAGTCTGCCGGCTATGCGGACAGCGCCTTCGGCACGGCGCATAATATCAAGCTGGTCATCGGACATACTGATTATACCTCCTTTTTCTGCTCATTAGAACCCATTTCGGGAGATTTGCCAAGCAGTACGGATACGTAATTGCCTCCGAGGGCGTCTATTTCCTTAAGGGCCCTTTTGAGAAGGCAGGCTGTTTTTACTTTAAACGCGGCATCTTCGGATATGCATATTTCGTAATTTCCCTTAAGCATCTCGGAATAGAGATTTTGAGCCGTATTGACTGTTTCGTTGAATTTCGTTTTTATGCAGCCATACTGAACAGCCTGATGGGTATCGCTTCCGGAGATTACGGGCTTATTGAGTCTTTTTCCAAGCTCTAAAGTAAGTTTTTCGGTGAGCTCTTTGTGCTCGGCTATATCTTTTCCGTTCATATCAAAGAAATGAAAACGCTTAAGCTGAGTTTCCGGAAGCTCGGGAATATGACCTCCCTCTCTGAAGGGGTGGGCACCTCCGACTATGACCGGATAGTCTTCAAACATATCCATAAGTTCGCAAAAGGGAAGAAAGTTTCCTTTCTTTTTAAAGGGTTCAAGTCTCTTATTCAGCTCAAGGACTGCCTCAAGGGGCCCGATGGAGAGTATGTGCCCGCCTTCTGCTATATCCGTTTCCATTCCGGGAAATATGCGGAGACCGTCAAAGATTAGGGTATCTCCGTCCCTGTCCGAATGTTCGGCTATATAGTCATAGAGCTGGCAGAAGCCCTGGGTATTAAAATGTTCCGTAAGGCAGAGGGCATCAAGTCCCGAATTGGCTGCTTCCGAAAACAGCCAGTGAGTGTATTCCTGTGAAAAGGGAAGGTATTTTGCAAGCTTCCCATGGGTATGAAAATCTATGTACAATTTAAAGCTCCTCTCAAATTAATGTTGAAACCAGAATGGAAACAGCCACCCAGAGGAAAGAAACGGCTAAAAATATTTGGTCGTTATAGGTTACTTTCAAAGATGAGAGTTTCATTTTTCTGACTTCCTTGCTGACAGCCGCATAGCGGTAGCCTTTTATTTCAAGAGCCTCGACCGTTGTGCGGGAGCGCTTTGCAGTGTTCAGCATAAGAGGGTAGAAGGCGTGGATTATTACTTTTATTTGGTATATAAGGTATTTTATCTTTCCGATGAATGTATCCGATGAAGGAGGATTTCCGCGAAGTCTGTAGGAAAGAAGAACATTCTGAAATTCTTCCATCAGCATAGGCAGCATTCTGTAGGCGTATGATATGGAGAAGGAAAGACGCTCCGGACAGCCATACCACATAAGTCCGTTTGAAAGACGGTCGGGGTCAAGACCGGAAAAGACGGTTACGGAAGCCAGTGAAATAGTAGCCACCTTGAGTGTGAGCACAAGCAGAGGGGCAATGGCCGAGGCATTTCCTCCAAAAAGCAGTGTAACTATAAGGAGGTATCCCGTCTGCGAAAATACTCCGAGGGCAAACAAAAACAGGACAAGCCCCGCTATTCTGGCCATAATTGTAGTTGCCATAACCAGTATAAAACATCCAAGAAGGAAAGGTATATCGTTTACAAACCAGGGGACAATGCCGAAAAACAGATACCAGGCCAAAAGGATTCTTGGGTCAAGGGCAGCAATGGCGGTATCGTCATTGCCATAGGCATTTTTTAATACCTGGTTTCGGAGAAAATCCATTGAAAGTTTATCTAAAATGTTTTCTGAAAGCTTACTCATTGTTTTACTCATATTATTCTCCCGTAAATGAACTTAAAAACTCGTTTACCGTATAGCATAAGGCTTTTTCATCAAGGCATCTGCCCATGGCGAAAATTTCGGGAGGGCGTATGCCTACCTTATTGATAATATCGGCATTTCCGAAAATTTCGTCGCGTTTTCCGTCGGCTATGACTTTTCCCTGATAAAGGACTATGATTCGCTCCGCCCACTCGCATACAAGCTGCATATCATGGGTGGCAATCATAACCGTTTCGGTTATGTCCTTTATATCGTTCAGCGTACGCATTATTTCTTTTCTTGTTGCTATGTCGAGATTTGCCGTAGGCTCGTCAAGAAGAAGTATGCCGGGATTAAGAGCAATGCCGATGGCAAGACTGGCACGTCTCATCTGGCCTCCGGACAAAAGGCGTCCGTCTCTTGATTCAAGTTCTTTAAGGCGGAAACGTGAAAGAAGGGCGTCGGTTTTTTCTTCCCAGCCGTCTATGCCCCTTACCTGCATTGCATAGGATATATCTCCTCTTATGGAATCTTTTATGAACATATCTTCCGGATTTTGATATACAAGGGATATCTGCCGTGAAAGCTGTTCCGGCTTGATATCTTTCAGTATTTTTCCGTTAAGTTCTATATTTCCCGAGGAAGGCTTAAGAAGGCCAACCATCATTTTCATAAGTGTGGATTTTCCAGCGCCGTTTGAACCTATGAGAGCTATTTTTTCGCCCCTGTGCAGGTCAAGATTCAGATTTTTGAATATGGTGCGGGGTTCGCCTTTTAATGATCTGTATGAAACGTCGATATCGTGGAAACTCATTACCGTTTCCATAGATTCCTGACGATGGTTTTCTTTTTTGGGCTGTGGTATAAAGGTAAGATTACCGAAAGCTTTCAGTCCGTCTTCTATCGTAACCGGAAGAAGTCCGCTTTCGGCTATGAGGCCTGATTTTTTCAGACTATGGGCCGCCAAAGTTACCTGAGGAGGGAAAATATTGCTTTCCTGCAGCTCTTCAACCCTTGAAAGGGCTTCGCTTACAGGAAGTTTCCAGGAAAGACTGCCGTTTTTAAGAAGTATAACGTTTTTGCAGTAATCCGCTATGTATTCGGTATGATGTTCTATAACTATTATTGTTTTTCTGTAGTTCTGATTCAGGTTTTTTAATATTTCGTATATTCTGTCAGCATGCATAGGGTCAAGCTGAGCGATTGGCTCATCAAGAATAAGAATATCAGGGCCAAGGGCAACAGCTCCTGCTAAAGCCAAAAGATGGGTCTGGCCGCCGGAAAGCTGCCATATATAATCATTTTCACGGCCCCCAAGACCACACTGGGAAAGGGCAGAAGTGCCTTTTTCGAGATAGTCTGTCATTCCGTAGTTTAGACAGGCATAGGAAGCGTCATCAAGGACCGTAGGGCGTACTATCTGATTTTCAAAATCCTGATATACATAGCCTACTTTGCGCGCTAGAGTGCTTATATCCGTTTCCTGGGTGTCAATATTGTCTACGGAGACCTTTCCTTCCATTTTTCCTGTTATAAAATGGGGGATAAGTCCGTTAAGTATTTTACATAAAGTGGATTTCCCACAGCCGTTGTTGCCAACGACTGCAAGGAAATCCCCGGCTTCGATGTCTAAATTAATATGTGACAGTGTGGGAGCTTTGGCTCCCGGATAAGTATATGATAAATCTTCTATCTTAATAATACTCATAATTTTAAACCGCCTTGGTAGAACTTTTCTTTTTAAGTATTGTAAGGACTGCAACTGCGATAACGGCAGCAACTACCATTCCTGCAGCAACTGCTGTGCCGCTTTCTGCCCAGCCTGCTTCCCAGTCAATGAGTGCAAGTCCGGATTCAGCCATCATTTCCGCACCGATTGCACAGGCAAAAGCAACTAAGCATCCTAATACGGTTTTTGCACTTATCTTTCCGAGACTTGTTTCGGGTGTTCTGGGCTGCATTCCAAGAAGGGGCTCGATTTTTCCGTAAAGTTTAGGAACAAGATAAAGTGTAGGGAGAAGACAGAAAAGTATTCCTGAGAATAAAAGGTCGTTTACAAAAGCAAAACCTTCTGTTGCAAAAACACTTTCGGGAAGTCCGGCTACGGCTTCGAAATCCTGAACTGCAAACTGAACTTTGAGTATATCAACTATTGTACCCATAAGGAGCTGAGCGCCTGTGCCTAATATGGCAGCAACACCAACCATAGTACGGTTTTTGGGATTTCTTACGAGACGTCCTGCTATATATACTCCGATGGTTACTGTGACGAATTTTTCTACTTCTCCAAGACCGCCAAACTGGCCGAGTATTATTTCGCTGAAAACGAGTTCACCGGTTGCTGCGCCAAGGGCTGCTGACATGGGGTCAAAAAGCATAGCAAGTACAAGAGGGATGAAAAGGAAATACTCTACTGAGAACTCTACGATTCCGACCTGGAATTTTGGAATTAACTCGGTAAAGAGTGTTGCCAGTCCGTATAAAGACATGGTAAGCACAAAAATCATTAATTTTTGAGACTGTGTGATTGTTGTTTTTGGGGTAGACATTTTGATTCCTCCATATAAATTAGATGATTGATATGATATTTATGAACAGGTATATTTTATCTAATCAATGTAAAGACAGATATCTCTATGCTGTAAAATGAAAGTTAATTTTTATAATGTGAAAAAAATGAAAATAAATTTTAATAAAATGCTATGGAAGATAAAACAAATGGGTAAAATTTAAAAAGACTGCAGAACATATCTGCAGTCTTTTTCAGATAATCAGGCATTAAATACTGACCTTGCTTTTTTCATATTTTCACGGATATTTACTCCAAAGGGACAGTTTGATTCGCACTTTCCGCACATAAGACAGTCGTCTGCATTAGCAGAAAGAGACTTGTAGTGCTCCATTACGGTTTCGGGCACGCTTTCCTGCTGGAGAGTCAGGTCGAGGAATTTCGTAACGGCAGCTATATCGATATGGGCGGGACAGGGCTGGCAGTGGTTGCAGTACATACAGCGGCCGGTCATATGTATTGAATTTCCGGAAGCGAAAATATGTGAGTAGCTTCTTTCTTCACTGCTGAGGTCATAATATTTGACAGCTTCCAGTACTTCCTGTACAGTGTGGCATCCTACGATTACTACCTTTACACCGTTACGGTCAAGGGCATACTGAATACACTGGGGTACAGTCATCGCCACGCCAAAGGGTGAACTTTTTGCATCAAGGAGTGTTCCTGCGCCAAGGGGTTTCATAACAGTAATGGCAACGCCCGATGATTCGCATAAAGAATATAATTTCTGTCTTGCTTCATCTGCTACAAGATGTCCCTTTTCCATTCCCTTAAACTCCATAAGGTCATAAATGTCCGTATCCGAAGCTTCCATATCGTAGGCGGGATTTATACTGAACATAAGAACATCTATATATCCCTTTTCCACAGCCTTAAGGGCAATATGGGGATTATGGGAGCTCATACCGATATGGCGGATAACGCCTTTTTCTTTAAGCTCCAGGGCATATTCATAAATGGGGCCTTCAAATACTGTTTTAAAATCGTCTTCGCTGTCCACATAATGAATCATTCCTACATCTATATAGTCAGTCCTGAGACGGGCAAGAAGGTCTTTGAAAGAGGCCTTGGTCTTTTCTATGTCACGGGTGCGCATATACTGCTCGTCTTCATATACTGTGCATAAATGGCCCTGAATTATGAATCTTTCCCTGCGGCCTTCCAATGCTGCGCCTATATTGTCACGGGTAGGGGCCTGAGGCATAAATATATCGATATAATTAATACCGTTTTCATCGGCAGTATCTATTATTTTTTTGCTTTCTTCGGGAGTAAGGCCGTTAAACCATTCTCCACCAAGACCGATTTCACTTACAACAAGATTTGTTTTTCCAAGGGTTCTGTACTTCATTTTTACCTCCGTAATATATCGAATTTATGATGCTTGTTATTTGATTTTTTGCTTGGTTTACAAAAGAATAAAAAAATATTATACTCGGATTATATAGTGCTTTGATAAGGCATACAAGTACGCACATTATTTTCAGAAGGTGAAAAAAAGTTCACTATTGGAGGATATATGGATAAAATTAAAGTTACCTGTGAGATGGAAGTTACATTAAAAATGATAGGAGGCAAATGCAAGCCGCTTATTTTGGACTTTCTTATAAGAAAGGGTACCCAGCGTTTCAGCAGCCTAATGCATGAGATAACCCAGGTTTCCCAGCGTACACTGACAAACCAGCTGAGGGAGCTTGAAAATGACGGTTTGATAGAGCGTAAAGTATATGCTGAGGTGCCGCCCAGGGTGGAATACAGCATAACAGAAAAGGGACGCTCCCTTGAAACCATATTGTATCTTATGTGCGAGTGGGGAGAAAGAAATATAGATGACCGTTTTGAAATGACAAATCCCCAGTGCCAGGGAGAAGACTGATTTTAGGGTAAATTAAATAAAGTTGTTAATACGAAGCAGGGCATATCATTAAAGATATGTCCTGTTTTATTTCGTTGAAAATAATAATCAGTATTATTTGATAAAAACTATTGACAAATGATGGTTGATGGCTTATATTAGAACTAGAATAATTCTAATTTGGTGATGAGGTATGAGATACAATAAAGTTATTTTAGACATAATCAATAATTCAGATACCCACTTAACTGCTGAACAGGTATTTTTTGAACTTAAGAAGGAGTATCCTGCGGTGGCTCTGGCTACAGTATATAATAATCTGAACAGTCTCTGCCAGCAGGGGAAAATACGAAAAATAAGTGTGGAAGGCTGCACTGAAAGATACGACAAAAATACAAGACATGATCATCTTGTATGTCGCAGATGCGGTAAACTGTCAGATATACATCTGGAAGATATAACGGAGCAGCTGAAAAAACAAGTAGGGTTTGAGATAGACGGATATGACATTAAAGTACAGTATCTTTGTCCCGAATGCCGTGCCAAGGAAAATGATATGTAAAAAATACAGGTCCTTAGACTTGTAAATATATAATAAGGAGGTAATATTATGAGAAGTATAACAACATTAGATTTGCAGTATGCCCATAGATTTTATGGATTTAAAGGAGAAGCACAGTATCTCCATGGACACACAGGTGTTCTGACCATTGAGGTTGAAGACACTGTAAACCCCGGAGTAAATATGGTATTCCCCTGTAATGAGATCCAGAAAACAGCTTGGGAAGTATTAAAGAATTTTGACCATGCACTTATTCTCAGGGAAGACGACCCCCTTCTTCCTGCTGTTCTTAAAGTTTATGAGGAACAGGGAATACGTGACGGAGCTCCTCAGAATCAGATGAAGGGCCCTGCATTTAAGACAGAACTTGCGACAGCTTATCCCGAGTGCCGCCTTGTGGTTACAAAGGAAACTATGACGGTAGAGGGTATGATAAAGATTGTTTATGATCTTCTTAAGGACAAACTCAATATTGCAAAAATTACATTTACAAGCGGTGTGAATGCTGCCAGCGCAGAATTTACAACAAAGAATGAAATTGACAGATGTCCTTGGTGCGGTATTGCTCTTAATGAAAACGGAGTATGCCCTAAGTGCGGATATAAAAAATCTTAATTTATTAAAAATCAAAAGAAATAAAAGTTCAGCCGGCAGTCTGGGATAGACTGCCGGCTGATTTTTATAGGGAATTTTATTATGTCAAAAGCTGTGGATTTATAATGTTAAACTGCGGATTCTCTTTGGAAATGCTGTTCCATTAAGTAGTTGAAAACAAAAGCGAAAGCAATTCCAACAACAACACCGAATATATTATTGGATACACGCAGAATAGCGGCTGCATTTACATCATACAGTGAAGTTGCTGTAAAAATAGCGCCTATGCAGTTAATGGCTGTTTTATATTTGTAGTCGGTACAGAATCCGTAGCATATTCCGCCAAGGGGTCCTAAAAGCGGATGCAGAGATACGGGCAGTATTCTGAAAACGATTAAAAACAGAAGTGTTCCCATAACGGAACCTATTATTCTCTGTACAAAGCGGGGCTTTACATTTGTATTTACCGGATATGATGACAGCAGTGATGAGCAGGTAAATCCGGCCCACATAAAGTGTGCCACATTAAAAACTCTGCCTAAAGTCAGAATAATGGCAATACCGAGGGCAAGCCTTATCTGCCAGCAGCTCTTTTCTGACCCAAGGTCGAATTTTTTTGCTATGTGATAAAATCTGATTTCCTTATTTTTATTTTTGTGTTTTGCAAAGAGGATAGCACCGCAGATAACATATCCTATGAGCATTACAATGCCCCTTTTTATAAGAAGGTCTCCTTCTACAGGATTTCCCATAAGATATATGTAGGCAAAGCCGTATAAAGCGCCGTTTCCCATTTGAGGCGTATCACTGACCATAATTAATATTGCAAGAAATGCAAAAAAGTGAATAAACAGAGCAATTAAAGGATTTACCATACCGGACAAAACAGGAGCAAAAAGAAGAATTGCCAGTGTAATGCCAAGGCTTATGAGTGAGTCGGAAATGCAGTATCCGAAATCTACAAAACGTACACTCAGAAGTATACAGAATATGACAACGGCAGCTGCGCTGTTTTCACTGCCAAATAACATTGACTGCGGAGCAATAAAGGCTATTGCAAATAATACTATCAAAACCGCACGGAGTGCCATAACTCCATAAAGACGGGCTTTTTCATGACTGCTCTGGCTTGATTTGATTTTCATTTTTAAAATTGAAGGGTTAAGCTGCAATTCGTTATAGAAATTCATAAATATCCCCCTAACATTTACTTATAAATATCATATCATTGTGTTGGCCTTGCATATAAGCTGAAAAAGAGTTTCAAAATCAGCTCCCATAGTCCGCCATAAATCATAAAAGGGCTGAAGAAGGAGCACGTAGTCTTTTTTTAGTTCTTCTATTCCTGTTTCCGTAAGTGAAAGGGTATAGCTTCTTTCGTCTTTCGGATGTTTCTGCTTTTCTATGCATCCCTTTTCATAGAGATTTTTTAAACATCTGCTGACGGCTTCTTTTTTCATACCGCTGCATTTGCTCAGCTCAAGGGGTGTGCTTTTTTCCGGATATAAGTAAAGAAAAGATAAAAGCTCCCTTTCGCTGGAAGTCAGTGTCTGAAGCTGTTCCTTTGAAAGCAGTTTTCTTGATAATCTATGTAATTCCTGCTGGTATTTAACCATTTGTACCCAGTCCAATTGGTCCATAAATACATATCCTTTCAAATCAAGTTAACAGTGTTAATTATAATTTGTTTTCAGATAATGTCAATACAAAATGACAAGATTTATAAAATTTATTAATACATGAAGTTTCACATAATAAAAAATCCACCTAATTAACAGGTGGATTCTTATAATAAACTTTAATTAGTGTATATTAGATTTCTTCAATACCTATTTCTTTTAAATATTCATAAATACCATTATAAAAACTTG